>JBGPLJ010000030.1:0-19162 GCA_041486385.1 Steroidobacteraceae bacterium | reverse complement strand
TTCGGCGTCAGTGTGTTCGCGATCGACCCGGGCTTTGTATTCACCGGCATCGCCGCGGAAACGATGAACTCACCCGACGCGCAGAGATGGTTGCCGGCCATGGTCGCGCGCCTGCGCGAGAAGCAAGCCGAGCCCGATAAGGATGCCGATCTGGCGAGGTGCGCCCAACGCTGCGTCGATCTCGCCTCGGGCAAGTACGATGCGCTAACGGGCCGCTACCTTGAGTTGCAGGATGATCTCGACGCGCTGCTGCGCGCAGGGGTCACGGTACCTGGATCGACCGGAGGTAGTCGACCAGGCGCGCAATGAGCTCCTTAGAGGTCGGGCCCTGTGTATTTCGAAAGGTCTTCGGCATGCATACTGGCAATATGTTTGACGACCGCACAAGCGCCGGCATCGAGCTAGGACGCGCCGTAGCCAAACGCGCGCCGCCATCGCCGACGATTGTTCTTGCTCTGCCGCGGGGCGGCGTCCCGGTGGCGTGCGAGGTCGCCAAGGCATTGCAGGCTCCGCTCGACGTGCTGGTCGTGCGCAAGGTCGGCATGCCAGGTCAGCCCGAACTGGCGATCGGCGCGGTGGCGAGTGGTGGCATCGTGGTGCACGACCCGCCGGCCGCCGTGATGGGCATTACGGACGATTCATTTGAGCGTCTCGCGCAGCATGAGAGACAGGAAGTCGAGCGTCGCGAACGCGTCTATCGGGCCGGAATGCCGCCGCTCGATCTCAGCGGCAAGTGCGTCGTGCTGGTGGACGACGGAATCGCAACCGGAGCCACGATGCTCGCCGCGGTGCGTGCCGCGCGCAAGGCCGGAGCGACATCCGTGTTTGTTGCCGCGCCGGTCGCCTCCGCGGAAGCGGCCGCGGCTCTCGGCGCGGAAGCGGATGCGACGGTGATCCTGACCATGCCGCGCTTTCTATTTGCCATCGGGCAGTCGTATCGCGACTTTTCCCAGCTCGAGGATGCGAACGTGCTGGCGATGCTCGAGCGCGCGCGGCGCGCTGTCCGCTAAGGGCATGTACCTATGGGCGCTCGGGCGCAGCCGGCGCACGATACTTCTGTGTATGTAGGAGAACAAGAAATATGACTGAGACCGCAGACAAAAAGCCGTTGACAGCCGACGAGCTAGCCGAGCTGCACGAAGACTTCGATGAATTCGACAAGGACGGCGACGGCCTGATGGAGTTCAACGAATTCGTGAACTTCCTCGATGGGATGGAAGCGGATATGTCACAGGATGACTGCCGCACCGGCTTTGCTGAAATCGATACCAATCAGGACGGCGTCATCGAGTTCGACGAGTTCGTCGAGTGGTGGCGCAGTTAGCGAGCACTGCGCAAGGCGCCGTGAACGAATATGCGCGAATCACAAGCGCCGAGTACGCATGCTCCGCGCTGGGAATTGTATTCGCATGGTGCCGACGTCGGCATTCGTGGCTTCGGCGCCTTGGCCGATGAGGCCTTCGAGGGCATTGCGCTCGCCCTGACCGCCGCCGTCTGCGATCCAAGTGCGGTCTTCCCGAATCATCGCGTGGACATTCATTGCGACGCGGCCGACGTCGAGGATCTCCTCTACGAGTGGCTGAACTCGGTCATCTATCAGATGGCAACGCGGCGCATGCTCTTCAGCTTGTATCGCGTCACCATCGTCGGCACCCATCTCGGCGCGGAGGCGTGGGGCGAGCGCGTCGATCCCGAACGCCACCAGCCGGCCACCGAGGTAAAAGGCGCCACCTACACGGATCTCAGCGTCGCCGAGCTCGCTCCAGGCCACTGGCGCGCCCAATGCATCATCGACGTCTAGCGGCATCGAAGGCATTCCCATGAATCTCGAAGGTTGCGAGCGCGTCTCACCGACTGAGTGGCGAATTCCCCGCAGCGGCGACATGAATGTACCGGCGGTGTGGTATGCGGACGCGGAGTTGCTCGCGGACATGGACGACAAGGTGCGTGAGCAGCTCGTCAACGTGACGCGGCTGCCGGGCATCGTGCGCGCTGCCTACGCGATGCCCGATGCGCACTGGGGATATGGCTTTCCCATCGGTGGCGTCGCCGCCTTTGACCCGGAAGCTGGAGGAATCATATCCGCGGGCGGCGTCGGCTTCGACATCTCCTGCGGCGTGCGTACGCTGCTGACTTCAATCAAACGCGCGCAGCTGGATCCCGTGCGCCATGCCGTGGCGGACGAGCTCGCGCGCGCGATCCCCGCGGGCATGGGCCGTGGCGGCCGCTTGCATCTGTCGACTAGCGAGCTCTCCGACGTGCTGACTGGCGGCGCCCGGTGGGCGGTCGAGCGCGGCTATGGCGAAACGCGGGACCTTGAGCGTATCGAGGAGCAGGGCCAGGTCCTGCACGCGAAACCGGATTGCGTGTCAGCTCGCGCCTTTGCACGCCAGCTCGATGAGGTCGGCACTCTCGGTTCCGGCAATCACTATCTCGAGGTGCAGGTCGTCACGCGGATCGAGCGACCGGACATCGCCGCCGTCCTCGAGCTGGCGCCGGACGACATCGTGATCAGTATCCATTGCGGCTCACGCGGACTCGGTCATCAGATCGGCACGGACTATCTGTCTGAAATGGTCCGGGCGGCACCTGGCTTCGGCATCCGGCTGCCGGATCGCGAGCTTGCCTGCGCACCGATCCGCTCCGATCTCGGCCGACGTTATCTCGGTGCAATGCGCGCCGCCACGAATTGCGCGCTCGCCAATCGTCAGGTGCTGACGCACCTCGTCCGTCAGTCCTTTGCTCGGCTCCTGCCCGCCGCGGACATTCGAGTTCTCTATGATGTCTCGCATAACATCTGCAAAGAAGAGACGCACAGCGTCGACGGCGCACCGAAGCGCCTGTTCGTGCATCGCAAGGGTGCGACGCGTGCGCTGGGTCCGGGCGATTTGGGCATCCCGGAGTCCCTGCGCGCGATCGGGCAACCGGTCCTGATCGGCGGTTCGATGGGCACGGCGTCTTACGTTCTGGTCGGAGCAGCGACCGGCGAGGAGCGCGCGTTCAGTTCGGCCTGCCACGGCGCCGGGCGCAGCATGTCGCGCACTGCGGCATCGAAGCGCTGGCGTGGCCGCGACATTGTGGACAGCCTTGCGGCGCGCGGTATTCTCATCCGCAGTCCATCGATGCGTGGCGTCGCGGAAGAAGCGCCGGACGCCTACAAGAACATCGAGAGCGTCGTGGTTGCGGCGCAAGCCGCTGGTCTAGCGCACATTGTTGCGCGACTCGAGCCGCTGGTCTGTGTCAAAGGCTAGAGCTCGAGTGCCGCGTATGTAGATTTGCGTATTCCCATACTCAGCCTGCGACCGCAGCATAGGGAATGATTAAGAAGGCCAAGCCATGCAAATTCCACTGCAAGTAACCTTTCTGCATATGGAGCCCTCCCCGGCTCTCGAGCAGCGGGCGCGCGAGCTTGCCTCCCGCTTCGAAACGTTCAGCCCGCAAATCATTCGCTGTCATGTGGTGATCGAGGCGCCCGAGCGCCATCAGCATCAGGGCGGCCACTTCCACGTGAGGATCACCATCACGGTGCCGGGCAGGGAGATCGACATTCGTCGGGCGGGGCCGGCGCACCCCTCGCACGAGGATGCCTATGTCGCCTTGCGCGACGCGTTCAAGGCTGCGCGGCGCAAGCTGCAGGATTACGAGCGCGCACGGCGCGGCGATGTCAAAACGCACGTCGAAATGCCGCACGGACACATTTCCGAGCTCGACGTCGATGGCGGCTTCGGGCGCATCGAGACCGACGACGGACGTCTCATCTATTTTCACCGCAACAGCGTCCTCGACGCATCGTTCGATTCACTCAAGACCGGCGCCAAAGTGCGGTTTTCAGAAGAGCGCGGCGAACGCGGGCCGCAGGCGAGCACGGTGCACGTAGTGCCGTGAGGCGGACGTCGCGGACTCAAGATTCAATGCACGGTGGCGTCGGCTAGTTCGGCAAGCTCCTCGATGCGCGTCGAAATCGCCACGGGGTAGGCCGCCGGTCCGTCATCAAGCGAGCGCAGCGCAACCGGCAATCGCTCCACCTCTCGGCGACAGTGTGCGCGCGAGTCACTCAGCGTGGGCAACGCCACCGTGCGTCGCCCGTCACGCATGACTTCCGTGAGCAAGGGTTCGCCGGTGGCGATTTCGTCCGCAAGGGTGACGCGGTCCCCTGCCAGGACACCACGCGCATCGCGATCGCGATAGACCTGCTTGCGCCCCGGCCAGGTTGCCTTTCCGGAGGAGCGCTTGCGCCGGGCGCGCCCGGCGTACTCCTCGAGCTTGTAGGCCATATCGAGCGCCGGCGTATCCTGCGAAACGTCGAGATGCGTGCCGACGCCGAAGGCGTCGACCGGAGTCCCGGCGGCCAGCAGCGCGGCGATGCGATATTCGTCGAGGTTGCCGCTCAACACGATCCGCACTTTGCGGCCACCGCGTGCGTCGAGAATGTCGCGCACTGCGCGCGCCTCCGCGGCGAGATCGCCGCTGTCGATGCGCACGGCGAGAATCGCGCCCACGCGGTCGTCCGCGCCCCTCTCGAGCAACAGCGCGGCGACACGCTCCGCGCCGCGCCGCGTGTCGTAGGTGTCGATGAGCAGCGTGTCGGCCCCAGGCCGCGTGTTGAGAAAGTTGCGCAGCGCCATTGTCTCATCCTCATGCGCCTCGACGTACGAGTGCGCCATCGTTCCCGACAGTGGAATGCCGAAGCGGCGGCCGGCCTCAACCGTGGCCGTCGCGTCGAACCCGGCGAGAAACGCGGCGCGCGCTGCATCGATCGCGGCTTCCGCTCCGTGTGCGCGCCGCATGCCAAAGTCGACGAGACTCCGCCCACGCGCTGCAAGCACGCAACGTATCGCTTTGCTCGCGATCAGAGTCTGGAAGTGGGCGAGATTGAGCACCCGGCTCTCGACGAACTGCGCCTCGAGTATCGGCGCGGTGATGCGCAGAATCGGTTCATCCGCGAAGAACGGAGTACCTTCGGGCATCGCGTGCAGCGAGCCGGTAAAGCGAACTCCGGCCAGATGATCGAGAAAGCTTTCGGGAAAGGTGCCGAGGCTTGCGAGAAACTCGATGTCCCGCGGCGTGAAGCGCAGCCCCTCCAGGTAGTTGACGACTTGTTCGAGGCCGGCCGCCACCAGGAAGCGTCGCGTGGGTGGGAGCCTGCGTACGAACAGCTCGAACACGGCGGTCTCACGCATGCCGAGTTCGAAATAGGCATGCGCCATGGTGAGCTGATAAAGATCGGTGAGGAGCGCAGACGACTGCATGGTCGTCGCTGGCGTCACTGAATCACCTGGCCGATGTGCAGCGGCCGCGCACCACGGCCCGTCATCTGCGTCAGGGCGAGGGCGCCATCTCCGGGGTGTACTTCGACGGCGCACACCGCATCTTCCAGCACGAAGACGGCGAAACCCTCGGCGAGCGCATCCAGCACGGTTGCCTTGACGCAATAGTCGGTCGCCAGTCCGCCGATGAAGACGCGCTTGCACTGCTGCGCGTGCAACTGAGCGGCCAGATCCGTTCCCTGGAAGCCGGAATATGCATCGGCGTCGGGCGCAGTCGCCTTTGACACAATATGCGTCTCCGACGGCAGGATGAGAGCCGCCGGCCACTCGGCGCCCGGCGACCCCGCGAGGCAATGCGGTGGCCAGGGACCGCCGCGTTCACGGAAGGAGCAGTGATTGGACGGGTGCCAGTCGCGGGTGGCATAGACCGGCAGTCCGTGTCGCTCGAACTCCGCGGCGTAACGGCTGAGCGCGTGCACGATCGTGTCACCGCCCGCGAGGGCCAGCGCCCCGCCGGGAAGAAAATCCCGCTGCACATCGACAACGATGAGCGCGTCACCTTTGTGTAGCTGTACGATATCGGCTTTCATTGGGCACCTCCGCCCGTTGGCTGATCGGAGCAAATGTTGTGAGCGACCCCGCTGCGAGCGTCATATTCGCACTTAGCGAAAGTCGCGAGCTGGCCGCGGACATCGCGCGCGTCGCCTCGCTCAAGCTGCAGCCGCTCGAAGAGCGGGCATTCGAGGGAGGCGAGTTCAAATTGCGTCCCCTCGTCCCGGTGCGCGACCAGACGGTATTCGCGGTGCAGTCGCTTGCAGGCTCGTCCGACGCGCCCGTCGCGCAGCGGCTCGTGCGCCTGCTGTTCCTGCTTTTCGGACTGCACGATGCGGGCGCCGCGCGCACGATTGCCGTCGTGCCCTATCTGTCCTTTGCGCGCAAGGACCGGCGCACGCAGACGCGCGACCCGGTCAATACGCGTTACGTCGCGCAGCTCCTCGAGTCGACCGGCCTCGCGCGCCTGATTGCGCTCGACGTGCACAACCCCGCGGCGCTCGACAACGCATTCCGCATCCCGGTCGATCACCTGTCGGCCCTGCCGATGTTCGTCAACCATTTCGCCGAACGATTCCCTGGCGGCAAACTGGTCGTGGCATCCCCCGACATCGGTGGAATCAAGCGTGTGCAGATCTTCCGTGACCTGCTGGCGCGTCGCCTGGGCGAGGATACCGAGGTCGTGTTCATCGAAAAACGCCGCGCGGGCGGCGTCGTGTCCGGCGGTGCGATTGTCGGCAACGTAGCCGGACGGACCGTGATCGTGCTCGACGATCTGTGCGCGACGGGCGGAACACTCACGCGTGCGGCCGCCGGACTGCGCGAAGCCGGTGCCGCTGCCGTGCATGTCGCAGTCACACATGCGCCGCTGGCGGCAGGTCTCACTACGCTCAGTGCGGCTGACAGCATCGCCGGCATCGTCGTCACAGACAGTGTGGGTACGGCTTTGCACGTGAGCAATTCAGCCAGGCATCCCAAACTCACGGTGCTGTCGATTGCTCCGCTTATTGGGCAGGCCGTGAGGCGCATTGCCGACAGCGCGTCGCTTGCGCCCTTGCTCGACCGCTGGCCGCCCGCGGATCTGTAGCTGGCCCCGGCTCGCGAGACGCAGCGACCGGCGCGCGTGTCGCAACGCGTCGCGCAGATACGAGTGCGCGCGAGCAATCCACGGCCGCGCGTCCGGAAATTGCGGATCATCCAGATGCCACGCGGCAAGCATGGCGCGCGTCGCGGCGCGATGGCTCATATAGAAATGAATAACCGCGCCGGCGACGTGGTCCCGGCACAGGAGGGCACTGCGCCGCAGAAGCTGCGTTGCCAGGTCGCGGTGTCCGATGCGTTCAAGCTCGAGCGCCAGAAAAGCGAGCTCTTCGAAGGGATCGAGCCGGCGCAGGTCCGCATCAAACTCCAGGCAGTCGATCACGCAGAGCGGCGGCCCGAGGCAGACGTGCTCGGGTTTGAGATCGCCATGTCCATCGACCACATGCGCCCCGCGCTCTGCGAGTGCCGATCGAGAGCGAGCCAGGCACTCGAGCTGCGCACTGGAGACTTGATCGACGAGCCGCTGTTGCATGCGAGCGTCGAAGCGCCGCAGCTCGCGTCGATTGGCGGCAATCTGCCGGCGCAGCCGCCGTATATAGGACTTACCGTCGATCGGGTGTGGTCGCGCGCCCCGGAAGAATTTCGCGAGACGGCGGACCACGCGGTCGAATTGCACGTCGGTAGCCGTCCCGGTCGCTAGCGCCCTGTCGAGCATCCGTGCGGATGGCAGGCGGCGCATCTTGACGAGCCAGTCATCGACACGCACGCCCGGCCCGAGTGTGAGGACTCCGCAGGTATCGCTCGACAAAGGTACGACGGCCAGACAGATCGACGGCGCAAGACGCCGGTTGAGGCGCAACTCCTCACGGCAACCCTGTTTGCGCGCGGCCAGCGACCGGTAATCCATGGCGGACTGGCGCTGCGGTTTCTTGAGCTTGTAGGCATGACGCGCGGTAAGAAAGACCCATGCAAAGTGCGTCTCGATGACCTCGACGCGCCCTTTGCGAGCGGCGTGACTGCGTGGATCGCTCAGGAACGCGACCTTGTTCTCGAGAGTTGCTTGGGCGGAACGACGCATGGCGGGCAGCGCTGCTTTCAGGACTTGAGCGCTGCAGGCGGCGCATGCCGGTCGCCCAGTTTGGCTGCGACGTACGCCGCGCATTTTTCGAGGCTCGCGAGCTGTCGATAGTCGCGCTCCGGTATGTCGAGTCCGAACTTCGCGTGCAGTGCGGTCGCGAAGCTGAAGACGTCCATCGAGTCGAAGTCGAACTGCCGGCGAAAATCCTCCGCCGGCCGCACCGCGGCCGGATCGACGTCCGGCGCGATTTCGACAAGCAGTGCGAGTATCTGCGCACCGAGCGCAGGTTCGACGGCAGCGCTCGATCCGCTCATAAGTCCTCCGGCCGCGTCAGGAAATCGCGGATGCGCGCGAGAAATTGCGCGCCGAGACGTCCGTCGGTCACCCTGTGATCCGCCGCCAGCGTCACGCTCACGAGCGGGCGCGGCTCGATTCGGCCGTCGATCGCCCACGGCCGTTCGACCACGCTGCCGAAGCCGACGATCGCAACCTGCGGTGGATGGATGATCGGGTACACGACGTCGACGCCCTCATCGCCAAGACTCGTCACCGTGATGGTAGCCGAGCTGATCTCGCTGCTACGCATGTGGCCGGCACGTACGCGCATGACGAGGTCCTGCAACTCGCGCATCAGCACGGGCAATGTCTTCTGGTCCGCCTCGTGAATGGCGGGGGCCACCAGCCCGCCGCCACGAAGAGCAATAGCGACGCCGAGGTGCACCGACTTCGCGGCTTCGAAACCGGCCTTGCCATAGTAGCCATTGAAGCCCGGCTTCTCCGCTGCCGCCCGAGCCGTCGCCTTGTTGAAGAGCGCCGCCAGGAGCAGGCGCTCCGGTACCGGTCGCGACGCGTTGAACTGCTCCAGCCAGTCGAGAGCCGGCCGCAGATCCATGGTGAGCTGCAGATAGTAATGCGGGATCTCGCGCTTGCTGCGGCTCATCGAGACCGCAATGGCGTTGCGTATGCCTGCCCGCCCCGCCGCCGGTGACGGTGGCGGACCCTGGCCGGCCGGCGCCTGCTCGATGTCCTGCAGCGTCACCACACCCTGCGGTCCCGTGCCCTTCAATGTCTGTGGATCGATGCCAAGTTGCGCGGCGCGCGCGCGCGCTGCCGGCGAGACTCGTTGCGCGCGCGCCGCCGACTGCGGCGGCGCGAGCTTCGTCGGCTCACCCTCGAAGAGCGCAAGGATCGCGCCTACGGGCACGCGCGCTCCCGGCTGCACGATCAGACGCTCCACCATGCCCTCCTCGAACGACTCAATGTCGATGATGCCCTTCTCCGTATCGACGAGCGCCATGACATCGCCGCGGTGGACGTGAGCGCCGGGCTGCACGCGCCATTCGACCAGCGTGCCCGCCTCCATGTCGGCGCCGAGCGAGGGCATGCGAAATTCACGGCTCACGGGACACCAGTGCACGCGCAGACGCGACGATCCGCGGCACGCTGGGAAGCGCCGCGTCCTCGAGATGTTTCGGATAGGGAATGGGAACCTCCGCAGTGCAGACACGCGCGATCGGCGCATCGAGTTCGAAGAACGCCTGCTCCACGATTCGCATGCCAAGCTCCGCCGAGATTCCGCCGCTGCGCCAGCCCTCATCGACGATGAGCGCGCGGTGCGTTCGGCGCACAGAATCCACGATGAGCGCGTCATCGAGTGGCCGCAAGGTTCGCAGGTCGACGACTTCGACTTCGATGCCGTCGGCCGCGAGTTGCGTCGCAGCTTCGAGGCACTTGTAGAGGCTCCCGCCATAGGTCAGCAACGTGATGTCGCGACCGGCACGCCGGATCGCCGCGCGGTCGATGTCGACCGGCACGGCCCCCGCCGTCAGAGTTCCTTCCATGTTGAGAAGGCCGATGTGTTCGAAGATCAGCACGGGATCCGGACAACGCAAGGCCGCGCCCAGCATTCCGCGTGCGTCGTCGAGCGTCGCCGGCGCGACGATCCTCAGACCCGGGACATGCGCATACCAGCCTTCCAGGCTGTGCGAGTGTTGGGCGGCCAGCTGCCGGCCTGCGCCCGTCGCCATGCGAATGACGAGTGGCACCGGACATTGCCCTCCCGACATGTGGCAGAGCGTGGCCGCGTTGTTGACGATCTGATCGAGCGCCAGCAGGCTGAAATTGACCGTCATGATTTCAACGATCGGCCTGAGGCCGCCAAGCGCCGCGCCGATCCCGGCGCCGACGAATGCGGACTCGGACAAGGGCGTGTCGCGGATGCGCTCCTCACCGAATTCCGCAAGGAGCGATTTGGTCACCGCATAGCAGCCACCATAGCGGCCGATATCCTCGCCCATCAGAAAGACCCGCGGGTCGCTGCGCAGCGCATCGCGCAGGCCCTCGCGCAATGCATCGCGATAGCTCATGCGCGGCGATTCGACCGCGTCGGCCGTCATGTTGGCGGCTCCGCGTAGACCCAGCGCTCGAGATCATCGACGGATTCCCACTCGGAGCTCTCGGCGAATATCACTGCCGCATCGACTTCGGCGTCGGCATCCTTCTGCAGCTGCAGGAAATCCGCCTCGCCAATGAGACCCGCCCTTTTGCAGCGCGTCGTGAATGTTATCAGCGGACCGCGCGCGCGCCACGTTTCGACTTCGGCCTTGTCGCGATAGAGCTGCGTATCGAACATGGAATGCGCGCGCAGCCGATAGGTACGGCATTCAAGAAACTGCGGTCCGTTGCCCTCGCGGATCGAGGCGACGGCGCTCTGCGCAGCCGCCTGCACCGCGACCACGTCCATGCCATCGATAGCGAGCGCCGGCATGCCATAGGCCGCGGCCTTCGCGCGTACATCGGTGACCGATTCAGAACGCGACAGCGCCGTTCCCATGGCATACAAGTTGTTCTCGCAGATGAAAAGCACGGGAAGTCGCCAGAGCGCGGCAAGATTGAGCGACTCATGAAACTCGCCCTCGGCGACCGCACCTTCGCCGAAGAAGCACGCGACTATGCCGGTACGTTTTGCGAGCTTCTCCGCCAACGCCAGACCGGTCGCGATCGGCAGGCCGCCGCCGACGATCGCGTTGCCTCCATAGAAGCGCCGGGCCACGTCAAATACGTGCATCGATCCGCCACGGCCGCCGCTCGAGCCGGTGCGCTTACCGAACATCTCCGCCATCAGTGCGTTCATCGGCACGCCGCGCATGAGCGCGTGGCCATGCTCGCGATAGGTCGCGACGACCGCGTCCTGTGCTTCGAGGGATCCAAGCACACCGACAGCGATCGCTTCCTCGCCGTTGTATAGATGCAGAAATCCGCGGATCTTGAGCTCGGTGTAAAGCTGCGCGCAGCGATCCTCGAATTGGCGGATGCGCAGCATCTGCCGCAGCAGCGTCAGTGCGTGCTCGCGATCGAGGGTGGCGTCAGTCGAATTTGCGCTCACGCTCCGCTCTCCAGCGTCGACAGATCGCCCTCGGGCAGACCGAGCGCCCGCGCGCGCAGGACGCGTCTCATGATCTTGCCGCTACGCGTGCGCGGCAGACTCGCGACGAATTCGATATCGCGCGGCGCGATGGCGGCCCCAAGGCGGCGCCGCGCGTGCGCGAGCAGCTCCCTGCGCAGGTCCGCATCGCCGTCATGGCCCGGTTTCAGTTCAACGAACGCCTTGACCGCCGAGCCAGCGACCGGATCGGGAATGCCGATGACGCCCGCCTGGGCCACCGCCGGATGCGAGAGCAGTGCGCTCTCGACTTCAAAGGGACTGATGAGGTGGCCGGCCGCCTTGATGACATCGTCGCCGCGCCCCACGAACCAGAAGTAGCCATCGGCATCGCGCTTGGCGAGATCGCCCGAGAGGTACCACTCGCCGGAAAAGCAGGCGCGGTACTTGGCGTCATCATTGAGATAGCCGCGAAACATCGATGGCCATCCCGCCTTGATCGCAAGCTCGCCGACGACACCCGGTTCGGTGACGACTCGCGCCGGCCCGTCGCCCTCGCGTGCAACGATCGCCGCCTCGATGCCCGGCAGCGGCAAGCCCATCGAACCGGGCTTGATCGCTACGCTTGAAAAGTTCGCAACCATGATGGCGCCGGTTTCCGTCTGCCACCAGTTGTCGTGAAACGGCAGACCGAAGGCCTCGACACCCCACACGACGGCTTCGGGGTTCAGCGGCTCTCCTACGCTCGCGAGAAATCTGAGATCCGGAAAAGTGCGCGCCCGCGCGAGATCGAGCCCGGCCTTCATCAACATGCGGATGGCCGTCGGCGCCGTGTACCACACCGTGATGCGTTCATCGGCGAGAATCGCATACCAACGTTCGGGATCGAACTCTTCCTGGTCGACGATCGATGCGACGCCCGACACGAGCGGAGCGATCACGCCATAGGTCATTCCCGTAACCCAGCCTGGATCGGCCGTACACCAGTACCGATCGACGGGCTGCAGATCGAGCGCCAGGCGAGCGCTCGCATGCTGGGCGACGACAGCCCCGTGGGCGTGCAGTACGCCTTTCGGACGCCCCGTCGTGCCGCTCGTGTAATGCAACAGCGCGATGTCGTCGGCGCCAGTGGCAACGGTCGTGAATTCCTCCCGGGCATTCGCCAGCGCGGCGTCGAAATCGATGGTGTCGGAGGGTATGGCAGCGTCCGTCGTCCGTACGATCAGTACCCGCTTCAGTGCCGGAAGACTCGCGCGAATCTGAGCGACTTTGCGTTCGTACAATACGTCGCTGGTAACGAGAACGGCCGCGGCGCCAAGCTCCAGTCGCATGCGGACAGGCTCGGGGCCGAAGGCGGAAAACAGCGGACAACAAACCATGCCCGCCTTCATCGCTCCGAGCGCCGCGATGTGCAGCGCCGGGCCGCGGCCGAGCAAAGTAAAGACCCGTTCGCCGCGCGCGATCCCGAGATTCTGCAGAGTGTTGGCGCAGCGGTTTGCCGAACGTCGCAGCGCCTCGAAGGTGTAGTCCTTGTGGCCTCGCTCGCGATCAAGGAAGCGTACGGCCAAGTGCTCGCCGCGCCCCGCCGCAACCTGTCGATCCAAGGCTTCGAACGCTATGTTGAGGGCATCCTCCGCGGGAGCGCCCAGCAACTTGCGCGCGGCAGGCCACTCGAAGTGGCTCCGCTCGCTGCGGTAATCCGGCATGTTCGGCGCGAGCGCGGGCTCATACCGGCCGCACTTGGTGATCGTCGGAAATGCTGCCGGCTCCATTTGCTCCGTCCAGCCGCAGGCTGCGCCATGTGATGAAGACGTCGTTCAGTTTGTCGCGCATCGTCGGCAAGACAATACGTAGGTTCCGGCGCCTGCGGCCTTGCCGGCCGCGGTTGGCGAATTAACGGTCAGTACGATAGCCGGACTTTGCGTACCGGCTCGCCGGTTACCAAGATCCGCCGGCAGGTCGCTGAACGCTTGACGCACGTCCGTGAGCGTCGAAGAACACCGAGCCGGCGCCGATCGCAGGATAGTAGTAATACCAGACCGTCTTGCCAGCGAGCTCGAATGTCTTCGTCGGCGCGCCGATCAGGCCATTCACTTCATCCATCGTCAGTCCTGACTGCACGCGGCGCCATTGCGCGCGCGGCACGACGACCGGCGCATCGGCCGTCGCGGGTTGCGTTGTACTCGTCGGCGGCTGTACCACAGGCACGGGTGCCGATGCTGAAGCGGACGCAGGCGCGGGTGCGGGTACTGACACAGATACCGGTGCGGTGGCGGCCGCCGCCGCCTGCGGCGGCTGGGTCCTGCTGCTGCGTGCGGCTTCGAGAGCGCTCAGTCGAGTTTCGAAGTCGGCAACCAGCTGCTTGATCTGATCGAGACGGCCGCGCAACGCAGCGACGTCGTCATCCGCGCGCGCGGGGCCGATGGCCAACCCTAGATACAGAACCGCCACAACGCCCGTAGCCCATCTCGCATGGCTCACGGCTGCGCCTGAAGATACGCTGCGACTGCCCGCATCTCCGCGAGCTTCAGGCCTTGGGCAACACCGTGCATGATCGCGACGTCGCGCATGTTGTTCTGAAATGAATTGAGCTGCTTGAGCACGTACTGCGCGTGCTGCCCGGCGAGACGTGGATAATTGCCACCGCCTTCGGCCCCCGGTCCATGACAGGCGAAGCAGGGAGGTACGGCGGCGCTCTCGACGCCGTGTTCATAGATCTCCTTGCCACGCGCGATCTGCGCCGCGTCGCGACGACGACCTGGGCCAGGCTTCTGGGCGGCGTAATACTCTCCAAGTGAATTGATGACCGCCTCATTGAGGTTCCCGGCCATGCCCCACATGTAGCCGATTGCATCCGGATCGCCCCGCGTCTGAGCCTTGAATGCCCGCAGCTGAGCCGCTATGTATTGGGCATTCTGGCCGGCGAGACGTGGAAATTTCGGCTGCTCACTGTTGCCCTGGGGGCCGTGGCACGTCCCGCACACACCCACAGCCAGCCGCTGGGCCTGTGCCTGTGCGGCGGCAGCATCGATATCCGCCGCGGCCGAAACACCTGCCGCTGCCAGGAATGTCAACGCTCCCACGACATATAAAAGAAGTCTCATGCTCTCTGCTCCTCGCTCGGCGAGGCGCCGCTCACCGCGGCGCGGCGCACGAAATGACCAACTCAGTACGCGAACCAGATCAACGCGTACCAGGTGTTATTGTCGGACGCGTTGCGACCGACGCCATCGTAATTCGTCCCGCCACCGTTGAACTTCGTGTACGCGGTGTATTGCAGCGATAGCTTGGTGTTGAGCCAAGGCACGTAATTGAATTCCGCGACCCACCCCTTGGTGTCGGGCGCATTCGACGCGCTCGTGACGACGCCCGGATCGCCATCGGCCGGACTCGGATAGAGCCCTGCGTCCGTGCTGCCCGTCGTCGAGAAGTATCCGAAGGTGCCACCGAGCATGCGCCGATAGTAATACGTCGCCGTGGCGCGAATGGTCGTCAGATCGTTCGAGACGTTCGCGACGTCCGCGACGCTCGCGTTCAGATGCATGCTCTCGTGAATCCGTGTTGCCTCGAAGCTGAAGATGTGCTCATCGCCCAGGAACTGGTACTGAACGTCTTCGGCGATATCGTGGAACTCATTCGTCGGGCCACTGAGCGGCAGCGGCACGTCGTTGGTCAATCCCGGCAGCAGGCTGACGCTGAATCCGTACGCCCCGACTTCGATCGAATGTCGGTCACGATTGTATTCGTAGGCGACACGCCAGTATGGAGAGAGCCCCCTGATGACATTGGAACTCGTGCCATCGAGCGGCCCTGCCCCGCCGGTCAAAGCATTGGCCGCCCCCTGTTTCGCAGAACGGTAAGCCCCGAATTCGGCATAAAGGGACTCATTCCAGTAGACATACGCGGTCAGGCCCGCAATGTCCTGGCCAAGTGTTCCGTCAATCTGAGTTGCCGCGATGGGACCGACCGAGGCATTGCTGGCCGCATATGGAAATCCGAAAGCCGGTGTCGTATTCCACAAGTCCTGTACGGTGGGATTGTTGTTGAGCGACAGGCCGTACACCAGGCTCTTGTCCTTCGGCAAAATGTGCATATCGGCGTAGCGCAGATCCACGTTGTCGATGCCGATACTGCCGCTGTCGTTGCCGTAGGTGAGCTGGATGAACGCGCCGAGACGCGGCGCTATCTTGCCCGCATAGAAAATACTGATCTGCTGCGGGAACGCGACGGTGCCGTTTTGCGCGAGTCCGGCGATGCCCGGATTCAGCACGTCCGGCACAGATGTCTGCATCTGGGTCAACGACACCTGAGCCATGATCGAGATCGGAGGTGTCTGGCTGAGATCCAGCAGCTCCTCGCGGCGTGCGTTGACACCCCGCACCTGCCGCAGATTGTCGAGCACGTAGCCGTTCGCCTTGAAGGTGCGTCCGAAATGCGTGAGCTCGGGATACACCGTGTGACAGGCCTCGCAGGCCATGCCCGTTTGCCGCGCGAAGCTCGGCACCGCCTCCGCACGCTGCACGAGTCCTACGCTCGCCAGCACTGTAACCGCACTTATCCACAATCCAGGAGTCCAGACACGCTGAGTCACTTATCGCTCCTTACATGCGCGACCCAATTCAGGTGAGCTCGCGACGAATTATTGATTAAGGGCTACGAACCGGCTCGCCTCGAGCCAAATCGATGATACGGAGGCATTTGGTACATCTTCATTACTCCAAATTCATGTTCATCCGGGAGGGCCGCGCTAAGCAACCGCTAAAGTACCTATTGCCTACGCGCAAGTGCGGATGCGCGCTCCTCCATCAGGAATCGATCACCGAGACAGCGATGAGCCTCGGACTCCCGCGATGAGACACAGCTAAGGTGCGTCGCCGTGTCCTATGCGGTGGCAGAGTACCTACTGATCTGAATGCGGCCTGCGGCTACATGCAAATGCCAGACCGGGCCGGCGCCGCGTGCATTAAGAATGAAGCTCGGCGCGGTTGAACTCCTGGCGATCCTGTTCCGTCCCTCTGCGGTACATCTACGTATTCTCACGAGTGAACACGGCGGGCTATTTTGCAACGCCCTTACTATCGAGCGACGCGCATCTTGCGATGCCGCGACGCCCAACGGAGTGTTCGAATGAAGACCACAGCGCTGATTGCGGCCGGTCTGCTCGCGACAAGTGTGGCCGTCGCTGAAGGACAGCCCCCGTGGCAGGCACTTCCGACCGTTGCGCCGGCGCCAGCGGACAATCCGACCACTCCGGCCAAGGTTGAGCTTGGCAAGATGCTGTTCTTCGATCCGCGCTTCTCGTCGACCGGCACGGTGTCCTGCTTTACGTGCCACAACGTGATGGAAGGCGGAGAGGATCATCGGCCGACATCGATCGGCGTCCACGGGCAGAAGGGCGGGCGCAATGCGCCAACCGTATGGAACGCGGCCTTGAATTCGGTGCAGTTCTGGGACGGGCGCGCCGCGACTCTCGAGGATCAGGCGAAGGGACCGCCGGTGAATCCAATCGAGATGGGCATGGAGAATCTGCGCGCCGTCATCGATCGCATCCGGCAAATTCCCGGCTACCGAGCGTACTTCGAGAAGGCATTCGGCAGCGGTGATGTCGTGACGATGGACAACGCGGCGCGAGCGATCGCGTCCTACGAACGGACGCTCCTCACTCCCAACAGCCCCTACGACCGTTACGTGAACGGCGACAAGAGCGCCCTCACCGAGCAGCAGGTGCGTGGCATGAAGACGTTTGTGGCCGTCGGTTGCATGACGTGCCACCAGGGGCCGCTCTTCAGCGGGCCCGCGCAGCCGACGGGCACCGGCAATTTCGTGAGGTTCCCGTCCTTTCCGCAGAATCCGTATGTGTCCCTATATGATCTCTCGAAAGACAAGGGACGGTTCGCGGTGACGCACAACCCCGCGGACGAGTCCGTGTGGCGAGTGCCGATGCTGCGCAACCTCCTGTATACCGCGCCGTACATGCACAATGGCTCAGTGAATACGCTGCCGGACGCGGTGCGGGTCATGACGGCGGGGCAGATCGGCAGAGCTCTCGCCGATAAGGACGTGGACGACCTCGTCGCATTCCTGGGGTCTCTCACCGGCGAATTTCCGCAGCAGACGATGCCGCGACTGCCGCCGACGCCCGGCGACCTGCTCGGTCCCTAGGACGACGGTCGGTAATACCCTCGACGTCGCTAACCTCGGGGTCAGTACTGCGCCGATACTCAGTGCGGAGTCAGGCCGTGGACTTTGAATAGCTCGACGCTCACTGTAAACGTGCGCACTTCCGAGGGACGCAAGGCGCCGACGCCCACGACCTTGCGCGCAATCTCCTCTCCCCGCTCGTTGCGGATCGACACGACCACCGAGTATTCCGCAAGCGCCGCCGACTGCGGATGACGGATCGTGCCTTCGACCAGGAGCGGCACAGCGTCGGGCCGCAGGCGTTCCTCGGCCCCCGAGTCGAAGCGCAGGTGATGTTGGCAGGCCGGACAGATAGCCGCACTGTCGAGAATCGTCGCCTTGCAGTGCGGACAGGTTCGAGTCTTGCCGGCGAGCGGCGCCCGAGCAGCGCTCATGTGCCCGAGCCGGTCTCCCGCAACTTCTGCGGTTTGTCGGTCTTCGCATCCCAGCCGAATTCGACGCGACCGCGCATGCGCGATCCGGCGGCGACAACCAGCGCGGCGGCTTTCACATCGCCCGTCAACACACCGGTCTCGAGGATCTCGACCCGCGTCGCACCTTCGATGTTGCCCTCAAGCTCGCCTCCGATCACGACGTTCTGCGCGTTCACCTGGCCGGTGACCCGCGCACCCGCGTCGATCGTGAGATTGCCTTCAACCTGAACGTCGCCATTGAAATGGCCGGCGATTCGTACGTGGCCCGCGCCATGAATCTTGCCTTCGATCGTGAGACCCGCGGAGATCAAGGCCTCCCGGCTCGTGTCCATGCGTTCGCGCGTGCGTCGGGTATCAACCGCGCCGCCCATATTCAAGTCGGCGACGCGCTCCGTGGGCCTCGCATGCAGATCATGCGCGACCACGACCGCTTCGCGAGCAGCGGCCGGCACATCACGTCGTGCGGCTTCACCGTCTTTCGCCGTCAGTTCCTTCCACAAGCTCATGGCAATTCCCCTCTCTCATTGTTGGTGCATCCGTACATGACACCGCCGCGCGCGGCGTGTCAACGCGTCTGCTAATGGCGACAGGAGACGGGTCGATGCGAGTCGCCGGTAATGAATCTTGGAATTATTACAATTTCGATTCGCGGCCTACTGCCGAGGCGCCGCAAGCTCGATCGCGTGCGTGATCAGCGTGAGATCGCCATCGTGCGTCGGCATGCTGTCGATCGGACGCGTGGGCGCGGCGGCCGCGGTCAGCGCGGGCAATCCGAGCAAGTAGGTCGTCGCACGCACGATTATTGGCTTGTCGCTCGAAGTCGCGAGATCGACATCGATGCCGGCCGCGGCCGGATTGAAGTACTGCAGGCTCCATTCCGCGCGCGGCATCGCCCGCGAATTGGGCATGTCGCTGTATTCCTGCCCATTGACACGCGCCGACGTAACTGGCGCACCGAGCACGCGTACGCGCAATGCCCAGGCCGGAACATTCGCGGCGACGCGCAGGCGCAACTCACGTCGCCCCGCCGTGCTGACATCGCGAACGATCGAAATCGCCGGCGCCGGCAACACTGCAACCGGCGCCTCATGATGCGCCACTCTCGTGGTCTTCGAGGCGTAGAACGCGGGCAGCGGCCCGTAATCCGGACTGCGCGTCAACGCCTCGGCCGTCCACGCATTCAGCGCCGCGTCGTCGCTCGCCCAAAGCGCCTGATTGTTGTCCACGT
>JBGPLJ010000029.1:0-19189 GCA_041486385.1 Steroidobacteraceae bacterium | reverse complement strand
TCGCGCTGCCGTTCCTCGCGTTGTCGCAGCAGCTCCCGCTCCTGCTCAAACTTCAGCTGCGCTTCCTGTGCCTTGCGCTTGTCATCGGTGATTGTTCCACGCTGCTTCTCATCGAGACGCGCGATGGCTGCGCGCACATTGCGGCACTGTGCGTCCTCGGTCGCCGCTGCGGATGGCCGATTGCAGCGGGCGAGCGCTCGGTCGAGCGCGACCGGATCATTCATCAGCGCAACGGTGCTGAGCGCCGGCGGCGGCGGTTCATGCGAACACGCGCCCGCCATCGCATAGGCAATGATCACGAACGCGGCTACCCAGGCCGGACGTACCTGCTTCTCAATCGACATCGACAGCCCCCATTCGCGGCCCGAACGGGCCTCGAAGAATGGAATTTATGCTAGTGAATAGAGAGGCTTGTGAAAACCCCCAACGCGTGACCGCGATCACGTTTGGCGCCTCAGCAATGTGCGGCCGGCGGCAATTTTGGCGGTTGACGCGCCGGCCCGTCTGGCGCGACGATGGACCCATGCGCAATGTCGCCGCAGTTTCCGTGATCGCAATGCTCGGGGCCAGCCTCGGTGCCGGGACCGCTTTTGCCGTGGATCCGGCTTCCAGCGCTACGGTCATTGGCGCCGAACCGCTGCTGACTCAGGGTGCCGATGAAATGCTTTCGGAGCGCTGGCAGCAGGGCATCGAGCACACCGAACAAGGCCTGACGGCAGCGATCGACAGCAGCCAGCGCGCCGCTGCATATTCGAATCTGTGCGCAGCCTATGTTGCGATCGGGGACTTCGACCACGCGCTCGCGAGCTGCGACGAATCGCTGAGGCTCGACGCGACCAACTGGCGCACCTACAACAACCGCGCGGGCGCGCTGCTCGGCAAGGGGCGTATCGATGAAGCCCTGCACGCTGTCGAAACAGGCATCGCGATCGCTCCCCTCGCCGACACGCTGCGCAAGACTGAAAGCATCGTGCGCAATCGCCTGAAGGACCTGTACGCGCCGCGACACCAGGCGGCGGCGGCGAGCTAGCGATCGGCGGATGGCTGACGCGGCGTTGCATGACCGCGAGCCGACGCACACCCGGCTTCTCAAGGCGGATCTGTTCGGAACCGTCATTCATGACATCGGCTGCGCGACGGTTGCCCGCGACACGCGCGCCGCGCGCTGGTGGCTGGCGCCACTTGCCCGCAAGCTCGCGCGACGCGAAGCGCGGGCGCTTGACGTGCTCAAGGGTGTCGCCGGCGTGCCAGAACTCATCGCATTCAAGAATGGCGTGCTGACACGCCGGTACATTGCCGGCGATGCGATGCATCGCGTCCACCCGCGCGATCAACGCTACTTCCGAGAGGCGCAGGCGCTCGTCCGCCGGCTTCATCGGCATCGGGTCGCGCACAACGATCTGGCCAAGGAGCCCAACTGGCTGGTGACCGAGGATGGCCGGCCCGCGCTCGTCGACTTTCAGCTCGCCACAGTCTCGCGTCGGCGCGGCCGGTTCTTCCGCATGCTCGCCCACGACGACCTGCGTCATGTCTTGAAGCACAAGCGAACCTACTGCCCGGACCAACTGAGCGCGCACGAGCGGCGCGTGCTAGCGACGCCCTCGGTCCTGTCGCGCGCATGGATGGCGGCCGGCAAACCGGTCTACCTGTTGATCACGCGCCGCCTGCTTGGCTGGTCCGACCGCGAAGGCGCCGGCGACCGGCGCAAGCGATGAGCCGGGACCGCCGCCGGAATGCTAATCTACGCGCCTATGCAACTCAGCAATCCGCACAATCTCGCGCGCCCGATCACCGACGAGCCAAAGCCGTACGGAATCCGTGTGAGTCTGAAGGCCGGCGATCCGTTCCAGAAACTCCTTGGCGCCGACTGGCATCGCTTCCACTGGTACGCCTCGGCCGGGGAGCGTGACCGTTCGCTCACCGACATGGGCCGCAAGCACGAATACTCGCGGCCCGGCGATCGCCCGGCGATCGAGCTCAAGAAAGTGGAAAAGCTCTCGGAAAGCCGCGGCCTTTAGACTCTCGCCCTTCAGAACGTGTGGCCGAGCAGGAGATAGAAGGCGGTGTGACCGCCGCTGTCGTAACCGGCGGCGAGATACACCGGACCGAGCAGAGTATCGAGCCCGAGAAAGAGGCTGCCGTCCTTGAGCGCGCTGCCGACGCTGGCGTCGGACCGCGCCTGCCAGATGTTGCCCATTTCAATCGACGCGCCGATATACGCCGGAACGTTGAGAAAGCCCTCGCCGCCGCGGCCGATCTTGCGGTAATAGAGCGCGCGCGCGATGGCAAAATGCTGACCGGTCACCGAATTGGGCGCGCGCCCCGACAGATTGAAGAGCCCGCCGAGTGAGAAGAAGTCTTCCACCGCCACGCCTTGCGCCTCGAGCGCGGTGCCGGCAGAGGTCCACAGGAGCACCGTATTGCGGCCGTGCGAGTGCGCCCACAGCCAATCGACACTCAGTAGATCCGAACGGCGGCTGTCGCCTGAGCCGCGCTCACCGCGCCATTCGAGCTGGAACAGCTGCCCACGGTGCGGGAAATTGAGGTCATCGATGGTATCGGCGCGAAATTGCGAGAAGTACTCGCCGGTATCGAATTCCGTACGCGGCAGCGACAGATCGCCGATACGCACGCGCGCGCTGCCGACCAAACGCCGGTAGCCGGCGCGCACTTCGCCCCAGTTGCTGATCTCACGTCCGACGTCGAGCCCATAGAGCGCCTGGCGGACGCGATATTCGGTGATGCGATCAAGCGCATCGCTCACCTGCAGATTTCTCAGCTCGAAGTCGACGTGCGGCGCCACGAAATAGCGCCGGCCGGCGTCGAGCGGTTGATAGAGCTCGGCCGAAAAGCGCGGATTGCTGCCGATCTGGGTATCGAAGAGGAGTTCCCCGCCGCGCGGGTTCAGCTCCGTGAGAATGGCGCGCATCGCCGCGTTGTAATCGCTGTTGCCTTCGAAGTCGTCCTGCAGGTTCAGGCCAAAGCGGATGTAATTCGGGCCCCAGTCCTTGCGCCGTGTGAGCACGTCGAGCCCGGTCTTGCCCGCATCCGTCGCAATCCTGTAGTCGACGGTCTCGAACAGATCGAAGCCATAAAGATCGGCCATTCTCCGGCCCGCCTGCGACGCGTTGTAGGTCGTGCCGGCGAGCGAACCCATGGTTGCCGCGATGAGTGAGGCGTATCGCAGGGATTCCGCGTTGGCGCGCACGAAGTCGATAGGGGGCGCCGGGACTTCGCGCCGCTCGCGCTCCGCAAGATAGCTGCGATAGTCCTGCGGACTGATCGCGAGCGCTTCCAGGCGGTCGTGCATGCCGCGCGCCGCGGTTTCGCCCACGGCGATCGTTTTCTTCAGGCCCGCGAATTCGATGGAGGACGCATCCCCGAGCGCCGGATCGATGACGATATCGCCAGGGGCAAGCAGCGCGCGCTGCCGCTCCGTGTCCTTGCGAATGAGGATCGCGAGCGCCTGGTTCGAGACCGAGAGCGCGGAGTGCAGATCCTTCTCGGAAAGCAGCGGGAAACTCACGTCGACCACGATCAGCACGTCGACATTCATCTGCCGCATGATGTCGACCGGCAGATTTTCCGCCAACCCGCCGTCGACGAACAACCGGCCGTCGAGCTCGACCGGCGCAAAGACGCCCGGCGCCGACATGCTGGCGCGCATCGCCGTGACCAGGTCGCCGGAACTGAAGATGCGCGCCGCGCCCGTCTCGAGATCCGTGGCGACCGCCCGAAACGGCACCGGCAGCTGATCGAAATCGCTGGTCGTCGCCACGGGCGCCGTCAGCTCGCGCAGCATGCGCGTGAGCTTCTGGCCCTGAATGAATCCGCGCGGCAGGCGGAATTTGCCGCCGCGCACGCCGAGCGGAAAGCGGACCAGAAAGCTGCTGTCATCCTGCTTGCGGCGAAAAGTGAGCTCGCGCCGCGGCGGCCGGTCGCTGAACGCGTCGTTCCAGTCGATCGAAGTCAGCGTGCGTTCGATTTCTACCGCTGACATGCCGGATGCGTAGAGGCCCCCGACGATGGCGCCCATGCTCGTGCCGGCGATCGCATCGACGGGCACGTGTTGTTCTTCGAGCACCTTGAGCACACCGATGTGCGCACCGCCGCGCGCGCCGCCGCCGCTCAACACGAGACCGATGCGCGGACGGGCGGCGGGCTGGCCGGATGGCGCCGCCGCGGCCAGGGTCGATACGCAACCGAGCGCGAACAGCGCGGCAACGGCAACACCGGTCTTGTGGGGAACCCTGCTCATGTCGTGACGCCATGTTAGAGCCAAATCCCACGAGGCGCATCGCCTCGGCAGCGCTTTGCTGCGTGCTACGATGCGGCCCGCGAATATCCAGGCCCCCCGGATCCTTAAGCTTAATGAAGTTTCAAGCAGTGGCAGCGACTCGAGCCTACCCGTCTCGCTGGCTGGCGCTCGCATTCGCCGCATCCATTGCCGCTGGCGGAAATCCTGCGCAGGCGGCGGAGGAACGCGGCGACTGGCCTTACTACGGCGGCGATGAATTCGGTCAACGCTTCTCGCCGCTGGAGGAGATCACGCGTGAGAACGTGACAGGGCTCGAAATCGCGTGGACTTACCGGAGCGGGGAGCTGGGCGCGGGCTTTGCCAAGCGCAATGCGCTTGCCTTCGAAGCGACACCCATCCACATCGAGGACACGCTCTATCTCAGCACTCCCACGAATATCGTGATCGCGCTCGACGCCGCGACCGGCCGCGAACGCTGGCGTTACGATCCACGCATTGACCGGACCACGCGCTACGCCGAAGCAACGTCGCGCGGCGTGAGCTACTGGTCCGCGAACGGCGCGCACGGGAGTGACCCCTGCAGCGAGCGCATCTTCGAGGGCACGCTCGATGCCCGCCTGATCGCCCTTGACGCACACAGCGGAAAACCCTGCGCGGACTTCGGTACTGCGGGCATCATTGACCTGCGGGCGGGTCAACGCATGCGCGATCCGGCGGACTACCTCGTAACTTCGCCACCCGCGATCTATCGCGATTTCGTCATCGTTGGATCCGCCATCGGCGACAATCGCGCCGTCGACGTCGAACGCGGTGTCGTGCGCGCGTTTGACGCGCGCACCGGCGCGCTGCGCTGGAGCTGGGATCCAATTCCAACGGCCGCGACCGATCCAGCCTTCGCCGAATGGAACGCAACTGCCGCCGGCCGAACGGGCGCGGCGAACGCCTGGTCGATCATGTCCGTCGATCCCTCGCGCGGCCTCGTGTTCGTGCCGACAGGTTCGGCGAGTCCCGATTTCTTTGGCGGCGAGCGGCTCGGCTCGAATCGTCACGCCAATTCACTCGTCGCGCTCAACGCCGCGACCGGCGCAATCGTGTGGCAACAGCAACTCGTGCACCACGACCTCTGGGACTACGACGTTGCCGCGCAGCCCGTGCTGATCGAGCTCGAGCGTTCGAGCGGTGTCGTCTCCGCCGTGTTGCAGGCGACCAAGACGGGACTGCTGTTCGTATTCGATCGCGAAACCGGCGCGCCCGTGCTCGGCATGATCGAGCGTCCGGTGCCGCGCAGCAGCGTTCCCGGCGAACAGCCCTGGCCAACGCAACCCTTTCCGGTTGCGCCGGCGCCGCTTGTGTCACACCAGCCAGTCACGCCGAACGACGCCTGGGGACTGACGTTCTACGACCGGGGCAAATGCCGTGATCTCATCGCGCGGCTCGATTCACAGGGCATCTACACGCCGCCGAGCCTCAAGGGAACGATCGTCGCGCCAGGTTACGCAGGCGGTATCAACTGGGGCGGCGTGGCGTTCGACGCGGATCGCCAGGTGGCGGTCGCAGCCGTGAACCACATGCCCATGGTCGTGACCCTGATTCCGGCCGATCAGGTCCGCGCCGCGGCCGAATCGGGAAACCATACCCATGCCGACTTTGCCTATCAGCGTGGCACGCCTTATGGTTTGCGGCGCGAGCCGCTGCTTTCTCCCTGGGGACTGCCGTGTACGAAGCCACCCTGGGGAACTCTTGCGGCCGTGGACTTGCGAACGGCGCGCACGCTCTGGGAAGTGCCGCTCGGATCGACCGAGGATCTGGCCCCGTTCTTCGTGCCGACGCGAACGCTCGGGACACCGACCATGGGCGGTCCGATCATGACGGCCGGCGGACTCATCTTTATTGGCGCCGCGATGGATGATTACCTGCGGGCCTTCAATGTCGAAACCGGACGCGAGCTGTGGAAGGGCCGGCTGCCTGCCGGCGGACAGGCAACGCCTATGACTTACCGGGCGGGGCCCAAAGGCCGCCAGTACGTGGTGATTGCGGCGGGCGGACATGGCGCCCTCGGTACGCAGCAGGGAGATTACGTGGTCGCATTCGCCTTGCCGGAGAAGAAGAAATGAGCGCTGCACTTCTTGCACTGCTCGGCGCGAGCGCTGTGCCGGCCGTGACAACGGCGGAAAACCCGAACGATGGCGCCATCGACCAAACCGTCGTGACAGCCACGCGGCGCGCCGAGTCGCTGCTGAATTACGCCGGCAGCGTTACGAGCATCAGCGTCGATGACGTCGACAGCATCGCGCCCACGCACTCGAGCGAAATCATCAACCGCGCCGCGGGCTCGATGATCCAGCGCGGCAGCGGCGAGGAGAGCCTCGTCGCTCTGCGTTCGCCGGTGCTGACAGGCGGAGGGGCGTGCGGCGCATTCCTGGTCCTCGAGGACAGCATCCCGATCCGGCCGGTCGGCTTCTGCAACGTCAATGAATTGTTCGAGGTGGATACGGAACAGGCGCACTCGATCGAAGTGCTGCGGGGTCCGGGAAGCGCGCTCTACGGATCGAATGCACTGCATGGAACGATCAACGTCCTGCCGGCCAACCCCGCCGATATGCCGGCGCTGCGGCTCATCGCGGAGACCGGCTCTGCCCAGTATTGGCGCGGTCGTTTCGCCGGCGCCACGCGTGGGGCCGAGAGGGACTATGGTCTCGCGACCGTCGCGACGCACGACGGCGGCTTTCGCGATCACTCGGGATACGACGAATACAAGGTCAATGCGGCGCTCGTCGATCGCCGTGCGAGCGGCACGCTGACGCTGCGCTTTGCCGGCTCCTACGTCAATCAGGACACGGCGGGCTACCTCGTCGGCCCCGACGCGTACAAGGATCCGGCGCTGCGCCTAACCAATGCGAATCCGGAAGCGTTTCGCGAAGCCTCGAGCGAACGCGCAACCGCACACTGGGAGCAGGCCTGGGGCTCGGACACCACTCTCGATCTGCGCGGCTACCTCAGAAACTCGCACATGCGCCTGCTGCAGCACTTTCTGCTCGGCAAGCCGCTCGAAATCAACGGCGAGACGAGCACTGGCTTTCTGCTGACGCTGAGCCACGACATGAACGGTGCCCGGCTCACCGCGGGCCTCGACGCCGAACTCGCGCGCAGCGATCTCGAGGAGATTCAGAGCGGACCGACGACGGACGGCACGGCCGCGCAGAACGCGATTCGCCCCGCCGGCAAGCACTATGACTACACGGTCGGCAGCCGGATGATTGCGCCCTACGGCCAGCTCTCGCTGCCGTTTGCCGGCCGCTGGGAATTCACCGCCGGCGCAAGAATCGAGAACGTGCACTACGGCTATGACAATCACCTGATCGCCGGCCACACCGACGCAAACAATGTGGCGTGCCCGTTCGGCGGCTGCCTCTATAACCGCCCGGCGGATCGCAACGACAGCTTCACGAATTTCGCGCCGAAGCTCGGTTTGCTTGCGCATCTGGGCGCGCGCCATTCTGCGTATCTCGCGCTCGCGCGCGGGTTTCGCGCGCCGGAGCAGACGGAACTCTATCGCCTGCAGCGCCAGCAGAATGTCGCCGACCTGCACTCCGAGCAGCTCGACAACATCGAGCTCGGCCTGCACGGGGATCTCGCGCGCCTGCGCTATTCGCTCGCGGGCTTCTACATGGAAAAGCGGCACGTGATCTTGCGTGACTCCCTCGGCTTCAACGTGAGCGATGGCCATACGCGACATCGCGGCATCGAATTCGAATTCAACTGGCGATTCGCCGAGGATTGGTCGCTCGCGGGTGCCGGCACCTTCGCGCGTCACACTTATGGCTTCACGCGCTCCGCCGACGGCGGCGAACAGATTCGCACCGGCAATGACGTGGACACTGCGCCACACCGCATCGGTTCGGCGCAACTTGGCTGGCGCCCTGTTGCCAGCGCCAACGTGGAGCTCGAATGGGTGCATGTCGGCAAGTACTTCGCCGATGCCGCGAATACGCAGACCTATCCCGGGCACGATCTGCTCAATCTACGTGCGAGCTGGAATCTCACGCCGGCCTGGACCCTGCGCGCGCGTATCAACAATCTCGCCGACGTCGCCTACGCCGACCGCGCGGACGTGGCGTTCGGGAGGCTCCGCTATTTCCCGGGACGCGACCGCAGCGTCTTTGTCGAGATCGGCTATCATCGCGATCAGGCTCCGCGCTGAGATCGACCGCCCCCGAAGGACCTTCGCCTGTGCGTCTCTGGCTGATATCGCTCGCGATCGCCGTGGCTTGCGTCGTGCACGTCTTCAAGACGGGCCGCGACCGCTTCTGGATCTACGTGATCATGTTTCTGCCGCTCGCTGGACCGATCGCCTATCTCATCGTGGAGGTGCTTCCCGGTCTGTGGCGCAATCGCGGCACGCAACACGCCGTGCGCTCGGTCCGCAGGACGCTCGACCCTGGCCGTGATTTGCGACGCCTCGAGGCGGAAGTGCAATTCTCGAGCAACGTCGATGCGCACCGGCGTTACGCGGAAGAACTCGTTGCGAACGGGCGCGCAAGCGACGCGGTCAAGGTCTACCTTGGCACGCTCAAGGGGATTTTCGAGCACGATCCGACGCTCATGCTCGGACTCGCCACGGCCCAGCACGCGGACTCCCAGTGCACCGCCGCGCGCCAGACGCTCGATGACCTGAGATTGCACAATCCCGATTTCAAATCCGCGGATGGGCACCTCCTCTACGCGCGTGCGCTCGAAGGCGAAGGCAATCTCGAGAAGTCGCTGTCGGAGTATCGCGCGCTCGCCGGGTACTATGCGGGCGCCGAGGCCCGCGTCCGCTTCGCGCAACTGCTGAAGCGCACGGGCGACCCGGAAGGCGCGCGCAAAGTCCTGACGGAACTTCTCCAGCAGGCCGAGCGCGCACCGCGCCACTACCGCAAGATGCAGCGCGAGTGGCTCGCTACGGCGCAGCGGGAACTTGCTGGGTGATGCAGTGGATGTTGCCGCCGCCCAGCAGGATTTCGCGCGCCGGCACACCGATCACGCGGCGTCGCGGAAATAGCTTCCTGAGCTTGGCCATCGCGGCCCCGTCGCGGCTCGGATCAAGGAGCGGCATGACGATCGCGCGATTCGCGATATAGAAATTGACGTAGCTCGCGGCGAGGCGCTCCCCTGCCCGCCTGGGCTTGCTGCCTTTGCGGTGTTCGACCCCACGCGCTTCCGCCGCTGTCATGCGCAGCGGCCCCGGCTGCTGCAGCTTGTGAATGATCAGGCGACGGCCGCGCGCGTCGCGCGCCGCTCGCAGTCGCGTATAGGCATCCCTGGAAACCCGATACTGCGGATCGCGCGCATCGTCCGTCCACGTGAGGCACACGACGCCCGGACGCACGAAACAGCAGAGATTGTCGACGTGACCGTCGGTTTCATCGTTCACGACGCCGCGGCCGAGCCAGATCACCTGCCGCACGCCAAGATAACGCCGCAGTCGTTCCTCGATGTCGGTGCGGCTCAAGCGCGGATTGCGATTCGGATTGAGCAGGCATTCCTCCGTGGTAATCAAAGTGCCTGCGCCATCGACATGGATCGCGCCGCCCTCGAGCACGAACGGCGCCCGGTAGCGCGCTGCCCGTTCCTGCTCGAGCACTTTCGCGGCCACGCGATCGTCCGCGTCCCAGCGAGTGTAAAGACCCTCGTCACGTCCGCCCCATGCATTGAACCGCCAATCGACACCGCGCAGGCGGCCGCGCCATCCATCGCTGTCGTTGACGAGGAATGTCGGGCCCACATCGCGCATCCACGCATCGTTCGAGGCAAGACGCACCACGCGGACAGCCGCCGGCAACATGCGCCGCGCCCGCGCGAATTGCCGCACTGAAGCACCCACCGTGACTGGTTCGCTGGTCGCGATGGCCGCAGCGACGGCAACCCATGCGCGCTGTGCGGGTGCCGCTCCAAGACGCCAGGTGTCAGTGCGTTCGGGCCACAGCATCCAGCAACCGCGGTGCCGTTCGAACTCGCCGGGCATGCGAAAACAGTCGTCCGCGGGCAGTGCTTTCAAGGTCTTTGGCATTGGATTCCCAAGCTCGCCTGGGAGCCTGAGCATAATGCCAAATCCTGCGGCGCGGTGTGCCTGCAGTGTCTTGCTGGAGGCTTTGGGGACTATCGCCGCGCGCGCGGCTTCCCTATCATTGTTCATCCGTTTTGTTCATCCATCTGTCACCCGCTTCGGCACCCCCGTGGAGAGAGTTACATGCGCGTCCTGGTGATCGAGGACCATCGGGATATTGCGGAGAACATCCGCGAATATCTCGAGACCAAGTCCTACGAAGTTGCAATTGCCAACAGCGGCGAGGACGGTTTGCACCGTCTCGCGGCGAACCGCTTCGATGCGGTCGTGCTTGACCTGATGCTGCCCGGCATCGACGGTCTGACACTTTGTCGCAGGCTGCGCGCCGACTTTCAGTCGCAAACGCCGGTCCTGATGCTCACGGCCAAGGACCTGGTATCCGACAAGATCACCGGTTTCGAAGCGGGCGCGGACGATTACATGGTGAAGCCCTTTTCCCTCCTTGAGCTCGAGGCGCGCCTCAAGGCCCTGCTGCGGCGCTCGACAGCGCTCACGGGATCACAGGTCCTGCAGATCGGCCCGCTGCGCTACGACCCGAACACGCTGACCGCGGAGCGCGCAGGCGCACCGATCAAACTCAATCCGAGCACGCGCCGCATTCTGTTGCTGCTGATGCAGAACTCGCACCGCGTCGTGACCCGCGAGGAGCTCGAGCACGAGCTCTGGCCCGACGACGCCCCCGAAGGGGACGTGCTGCGCGCTCACATGTACGCCCTGCGCAACGCCATCGACAAGCCGTTCAGCGAACGGCTGCTGCGCACGGTGCACGGCGAAGGCTATCGGCTGACGACCCCGGATGCGTCTTAGCCGCTCCATTCGCAATCGCTTCGTCATCGCCACGGTAGCCCTCGTTGCCGTCGGCATCTGCGCTTTGCTCACCTTGAGTTTTCTCCTCGGCACACATACACGCGGCGAACTGCGCGATGAGACGCTGCAAAGCGAGCTCGATCACAACATCGTACTGCTCGCGCGCGATCCGGCGGCGCAGCTCTCGCAGTCGAAGACGCTGCGCATCTATCGCGCGGAAAGCGCCGATCTGCCGAACGAGTTCGTCACCTTGCCGCTCGGCGCGCATCCATTCGTTGCCGCCGACGGGCGCCTCTTCCACGTCGTGGTGCGCGAGTCGGCGCGTGGCCGGATCTACGCAAGCTTCGATATCACGGACCGCGAGCGCCTGGAAAGCGAGAACCGCTGGGTCATCATGAGTTGCGGGGCGCTGATCGTGTTGGTCGTCGCGCTGGCCGCGGTCTGGCTCGCGCGGAGCCTGCTCTCGCCGATCGACGAACTCGCGGCCCGGCTTGAACAGATCAGTCCGGAAGATCGCGACGTGCGGCTTGCGAAAGCCTTCGGCGACAGCGAGCTCGCGCCGATCGCGCGTTCGATCGACGGCTTCCTCGGCCGGCTCGACGGTTTCGTCGAGCGCGAGCGGTCCTTCACCGAATCGGCGAGTCACGAGTTGCGTTCGCCGCTCGCGGTGCTGCAAGGCGCCGCGGAACTGCTCGCCGATCAGTCGCGCGGTCAACCCGCGCTCGCTCGCACGATCGAGCGTATCCAGCGCGCGACGCGCGACATGTCCGATTTCACCCATACATTGCTGCTGTTGTCGCGCGAGCCGCAGAGCGTGACGAGTCCGGGTGATCAGTGCGACGTGACGGAAGTCGCGAACCGCGTGATCGAGGAGCAGCGCATCCTGCTGACAGGCAAGCCGGTCACGCTCAACTGCAATTGCACTGAACCCATGATCGTGGCGGCGCCAGCCTCGCTCGTGAAGATCGTGCTGAGCAACCTCCTGCGCAATGCGATGTCGGCCACGGACTCCGGATCCATTTCCTGCTGCATTCGCGGCCGCACCATCGAGCTCAGCGATTCCGGCGCGGGCATTCCCGAAGGCGCGATGGAGCGGATCTTCGATCGAAGATTCAGCTTGAGCCCCGGCGGGCATGGAGTCGGCCTGCATCTCACCAAGCGCATCTGCGACAAGTTTGGCTGGGCCATCGCACTCGAATCCACGGCCACGGGCACGGTCGCGCGCGTTACGTTCTAGGCACTCCCGAAGCATCGAGGGCGGTGGGCTCTGTGCTACCATTCGCCGCCGCCGAATTGGGAGCCCACGCGCATGTCGACCGCCAGTGCCATCAAGTTCGCAGTACCCGCGCAGGGTGCGAAGATTTCCATCAGCAACGGGAAACTCAGTGTTCCCGATCAGCCGATCATTCCGTTCATCGAAGGCGACGGCACCGGCCCTGATATCTGGCGCGCGAGTGTCCGCGTGCTCGATGGCGCAGTGGCCAAAGCCTACGGCGGCAAGCGCAAGATCCAGTGGATGGAGGTGTACGCCGGTCAGAAATCGAACGACCTGTACAACACCTGGCTCCCCGATGAAACCGTTGCGGCCTGCCGCGAATACCTGGTTTCGATCAAGGGACCGCTGACAACGCCGATCGGCGGCGGCATCCGCTCGCTCAACGTCGCGTTGCGTCAGCTCCTCGATCTGTACGTGTGCCTGCGGCCGGTGCGCTGGTTCAAGGGCGTGCCCTCGCCGGTGAAGGCGCCGGAAAAGGTCGACATGGTGATCTTTCGCGAGAACACCGAGGACATCTACGCCGGCATCGAATTCGAACAGGGCACGGAGGATAACCGGAGGTTTCTCGAGCTCTTGAAGCAGAACTTCCCGAAGCACTACGGCAAGATCCGCTTCCCCGACACCTCCGGCATCGGCATCAAGCCGATCTCGCGCGAAGGCACGGAGCGGCTCTTCCGCGCGGCGGTTGACTACGCGATCGTAAACAAGCGCAAGAACGTCACGATCGTGCACAAAGGCAATATTCAGAAGTACACGGAAGGCTCGTTCCGTAACTGGAGCTATGCACTCGCCGAGCGCGAGTTTCCGGCTCAGGTCTATACCTGGGAACAATGGGAGCGCACCAAGGCGGCAAAGGGCGAGAAAGCGGCGACCGCCGAGCAGGACGCGGCGAAGAAGGCGGGCAAGGTCATCATCAAGGACGCCATCGCGGACATCACGCTGCAGCAAATATTGACGCGCCCCGACGAATTCGACGTCATCGCGTGCACGAACCTCAACGGTGATTACCTGTCCGACGCGCTCGCCGCCCAGGTCGGTGGCATTGGCATCGCTCCAGGCGCCAACATCAACTACATCACCGGTCACGCCGTATTCGAAGCAACGCACGGCACGGCGCCCAAGTACGCGAACCTCGACAAGGTGAATCCGGGCTCGCTCATTCTCTCGGGCGAAATGATGCTGCGCTACCTGGGCTGGACCGAGGCCGCGGACGCGATCATCGGCGCGATGGACAGATCCATCGCACAGCGGACCGTGACCTACGACTTCGCACGCCTCATGGAAGGCGCAACCGAGGTCAAGTGCAGCGAGTTCGGGGACGTGCTGATCCGCAATCTCTGATCGTCGGCAATGGGGCCATCTCCCACCGAAATCGCGCGCGCGATCGCTGCGGCTTTCGCCGACTACAATGCTGAGTTCCGCGCGATCACGCGGCGCGCGCCGTTGCGCTTCGAGGCGCGCGACTGGCGTGGCAGCCAACGCGACGCGGTCGAACGCATCGAGCTCTACGATCGCTTCGTAAAGGCGACGGCCGATAAGATCAAGGTGGATCTGGGCGAGCCCGCGCGCGATGGCGCGTTCTGGCGCGCGAGCAAAGCCGCCTTCACGGCGCTGATCGAGGAACTCCCCGACAGCGAATTCACCAAGACTTTTTTCAGTTCGGTCACGCGGCGCCTGTTCGGCACCGTGGGCGCCAACCCCGAGATCGAGTACATCGCGCTTGACCTCGATCCCCTCGCGCGCATCACGAGTCACGTGGTGACCAATACCTACACGAACCGCGGCTCGCTCGCGCTCCTGTTCGAGGAGGTGCTTACCGACTTCCGCTTTCGCACGCCCTATCGGGACTTCGAGCGCAGCGTCGCTCATGTCAGCGAGGAAGTGGCGGCCTATATGAATGCGGTGAACGAACGGCGCATGGTGCTCGGAGTCGACATCATTCGCCCGGTATTCTTCCAGCAGACGCGCGCCTATCTGGTCGGGCGCATCAGCGGCCGCGGCTGGCAGCTGCCCCTCGTGATCGCTCTCAAGAATACCGAACGGGGCGTACTGGTCGACGCCGTCATGCTCGCCGAGAGCGACGTGAGCATCGTTTTCAGCTTCACCCGCTCCTACTTTCATGTCGACCTGGAGCGTGTCGGCGAAGCGGTACTGTTCCTGAAATCGATCCTGCCGCGCAAGGCCGTGAGCGAACTGTTCACGGTGCTCGGGCGTGCGAAGCAGGGCAAGACCGAGCGCTACCGGGAGCTCTTCCGTCACCTGCAGCAGACGGACGACAATTTCGTGCACGCGCCGGGCGAGCGCGGGCTCGTCATGGTCTGCTTCACCCTGCCCTCGTTCGATGTCGTGTTCAAGATCATTCGCGACCGCTTTCCGCCGAGCAAGACCGTGCTGCGCGAGGAGGTGCGCGCGAAGTACGAACTCGTCTTCAAGCACGACCGCGCCGGACGGCTCGTCGACGCGCAGGAATTCCGCCGCCTGAGATTTCCGCGCAACCGCTTCGCGCCTGAGCTCCTCGAGGAGCTGGCCGCGGAAACCGCGGGCTCCGTGCACGCCGACGGCGCGGATCTGATCTTCGATCACCTGTACATCGAACGGCGCATGACACCGCTCAATCTCTTCCTGCGCGCGGGCACGCGCGCGGACTGCGAACGCGCGGTGCTTGACTACGGCCAGGCCATCCGCGATCTCGCTTACAGCAACATCTTTGCCGGCGATCTGCTGCTGAAGAACTTTGGTGTCACGCGTCACGGCCGCGTGATCTTCTACGACTACGACGAGCTTTGTCAGGTCACCGATTGCCGCTTTCGGGATTTGCCTGAAGCGACGAGCGATGAGGACGAGCTGCGCGGTGAGACCTGGTTCTATGTCGCGGACAACGACGTGTTTCCAGAAACGTTTCTGACGTTCCTCGCCTTCGATGAGATGCAGCGCGATACCTTCCTGCGCGCACACGCGGAGGTACTGACCGCCGACTTCTGGCGCAAGGTGCAGGAGCGGCTCAAGGAGGGCGAAGTACTCGAAGTGCTGCCCTACCACCAGCACCGGGTACGCGTCGCGAGCAGCGCGTGAATCCCCTCACCCATTGTAAGGGGAGAGGGAGAAGCGTTACGGGCTGGCGACGCCCGGCCCGAGATTCGTGGCGAGGAATTTCTCGACGGCCGTCAATAACGTCTCGCGTTCCGACGCGCGCCACATAAAGTGAGTCGCACCCTTGATCAGGATGAACTCGTAAGGTTTGTTGGCACGGCCGAGCGCCTTCGCCATCATCTGGCTCTGATCGACCTCGACGTTCGCATCGCGGTCGCCGTGGATCATCAGCAGCGGAATATTGACTGTCTCCGCATGCCGGCGCGGGGAATCCGCCTTGAGCTTGGCTGAGTCCGTGCCGATCTGCTTGCGCGCAATTTCTCCGCCCACGAATTTGCGCGCATCGAACTCGAGTTCGGCGAGATCCGAGACGCCGGCGATGCTCACGCTGCAGCGATACAAATCGCTGTTGCGCACCGCGCCGAGCAGAGCCGCGTATCCGCCAAAGCTCCAGCCGACGATGCACATGCGCTGCGGATCCGCGATGCCCTCTTTCACGGCCCAGCGTGCGCCGTCGGTGATGTCATCGTAGGTGAGGCCGCCCCAGTCCTGATGCGCCGCCCAGTACCAGTCATCCCCGAAGCCCCCGGAGCCACGAAAGTTCATCTGCAAGACGGCATAGCCGCGGCTCACCAGAAACTGCAGCAGGAAATCGAACCTCCAGGAATCGCGCGCGATAGGCCCGCCATGCGGCATCACGATCAGCGGCAGATGTTCGGCCTTCGCGCCGGGCGGGACCGTTAGGTAGCCCGGAATCCGCGTGCCGTCACGCGCCGCGAATGCCACTGACCGCATGTGCGCAAGACTTTGCGGCACGAGTTCCGGGTACGTGCTGCCGAGCCTCTCCATGCGACCGGCGGTCGTGTCGAGGACGTAGTAAGTGCCCTCGTCAACGTCGCTCATCGCACGAATGACGTACATCTTCTCATCGGGTGTCGAGTCTTCCATCGTATTGAAAGTGCCCGGCAACGACTTGTTGACGGCATCCATCACTAGTTGCGCATGCGGATCCGTGTAATGGATGAACGGCCGATCCAACTCATAGAAGACGCCAATCATGCGGCCGTCGCGCTCGAAGAGCGGCCCGTCGACATCGACTTGCGAATGGCTGAATACGAGCTGCGGCGCCACCTGGTCCGTCAAGTCGATCTCCCACAACGCGTCGCGCCCATCGCTCGAGCCCATCGCGTACATCGTGTTCGGCTGGCGCCCGACCGCTATGGGAATTAGTGAATGGTCGGCGCGCGAAAATGCCTCGAACTTGACGAGCTGGCGCCAGGACGAGTCACCGTCAAGCTTGGCAAAGTACAGGTAATCGAGGCCGCTGACGCCGGAACCGATGCGGACGTTGCCGTGGGCATCGGTTACGAAGCTCCGTATCGGGCCATGATCGTGAAGCCGCAGCCGCAGTTTGCCGTTGTAGACGTTCAGCTCAAAAACCGACGGAAACTCATGCACGTTGGTGCCGGCAACTTCCATGGTAGGGTCGCTCAGCATGAACTCACTGCCTTGCGCCGCAATCAGGACCGTATCGGGATCGGCGGCGGTCCAGTCGAGGATCTTGTCCTGAAACTGCGAGCCGCCGGCACTCGAGTTCTGCATCAGCACTTTCATTTTGCTGCCGTCGGCGTTGATGGCAACGAGCCGCGTGATCGTATAGACCAGGTCCGCCTCGCGCACGTTGGCGCTGAGGCCGCACAGCAAGCGATCCTTGTTGGCCCAGGAGCACCAGGTGACGTCGAAGTCTTTGTCCCCCGAGGACAGCAACGCCTTCACGCTGTTCTTCACGGAGCGGTCATGCACCAGGACGACGCGCCTGTCGCCTTGCGCCGAGAGCCAGGATATGAAGCGGCCGTCCGGTGAAATCGCCACCCCTTCCATGTCACCGCGCCGTGCAAACGCAGCGATCGGCGGTGGCGCAGGCCACGCCGAGACTGACGCCAACGCTAAGACGAAGACGCAGAGCGCCGTGGCAGGCGGGTTAGGCATGATCGATCCCTCGCAGATGAAGCAACTCGCGGCTCGACGGCCGCTTGGCGAGAATTATGGACTCGCCGTCCGCGCGCGGGCAACCACGCTTTGCTCCGCCTGCACCCCGCGCCGCTTCACGATATCAAGTGCCGCCACGCGATAGGCCTCGGCGAGCGTCGGAAAGTTGAACACGTTGTCGACGAACTGATCGATGGTCGCGCCCGCCGAGAGCCCCATCTGACCGACGTGCACAAGCTCCGTGGCGCCGTCGCCGATCACCTGCACCCCGACGAGCGCGCGCCCTTCCGGGTCACTCACCATCTTGAGGAACCCATCCTGCACGCCGGCGATTTGTCCGCGCGCGACTTCGCGAAACTCGGCGCGCCCGACGACTGCCGAGCCCCACTTGGCACAGGCGGCCGCTTCGTCGAGTCCGACAGTGGCGATCTCGGGAATCGTATAGATGCCGGTCGGCAGCAATTCGTGACCGGCGCCCGCGAGCAATCCCAGCGCGTGACAGGCAGCGCGCCGTCCCTGCTCCATCGCGGCTGAGGCGAGCGCCGGCGGTCCGATGACATCGCCGGCCGCATAGATGGAAGGCGAGCTGGTACGCAACTCGTCATCCACCTCGATCAGCCCGCGCGCCGTCAACCGCACGCCCGCGGCTTTCAGCCCCAGCCGCTCGACGTTCGCAATTCGTCCCTGCGCAACGAGCACCTTGTCGGCGTGCAGCACGGTTCCGTCGTCGAGGACGACCGCAACCTGCGCGACGCCGTCCCAGGTCGTCCGTACGGCAGTTCGTCCTCCACGAAATGCTCCGCCGAATGCAAGCAGCGCGTCCGCGTAACGGGTGCTCAACTCGACGTCGAGAAAAGCGAGCGGACGCTCAGCCCGGTCGATCTGCGTGACGACACACCCGAGAGCCGCGAACGTGGAAGCGTACTCGCAGGCAATGACCCCTGCGCCAATGACGATCAGGCTGCGTGGCAGGTAGGCCAGCGACAGAATCGAATCGCTGTCGAGAATGTGCTCGTGATCGGGGGTGATTTCAGGCGGCTGGCGTGGGCGCGAGCCCGTCGCAATGACGACGCGGCGAGCCTCTATGTCGAAGGACGTGCCATCGATGCGTTGCACGCTGACGAGTTGCGGGGATTTGAACTCGGCACGGCCGCGCAGGCAGCGGATGCCGTTCCTTTCCAGTTGCTCGAGCATGTAGCGGTCGTGCGCGGCGATCACCTGCTCGACACCGTCGAGGAGCTTCGCGAACGGCACATCGGCAGCGAGGCCGAGCTGGAACGCGTTGCCGATCTGGCGTGCACGGCTCAGCTGCAGGGCTTTCTCGCGCAACGCCTTGCTCGGGATGGTGCCGCTGTGAACGCAGGCGCCGCCGACTTCCTTCAGGCGCTCGATGAGCGCGACCCGGCAGCCCGCTTTCGCTGCCTGAATAGCTGCCTTCTGGCCGGCCGGTCCGCTGCCTATGACGAGAAAATCGACTTCGAGCCGCTCACTCATCTAGGCGAGATTCGCTATCGTCGCGAGCACCAGATCGAATTGCGAGCGCAGGGTCTCGAGTTCGTCCGGATAGATGTCGAGCTCACCCAGCGCCCCGTGCTCCGCAAGCAGCGATAGATTGCTGATTTCCGGATGCAGCACCTCGATCGAAAGCAGATGGGCCACGTAG
>JBGPLJ010000028.1:0-19425 GCA_041486385.1 Steroidobacteraceae bacterium | reverse complement strand
TCGGGCAATTCGATCACTGGGCGACGCCGTACGCCAAGGATCTCGACATGCCGAGCCTGAACACCATCGCGCCGATGACGATGGACCTGATCGACGCTACGGGTTCCGGGGCCGACCTCGTGCGGGTGGCGCTGCGCCGCGTATCGGAGAATGGCTCATGACGCGCTACGTCATGGTCATCGACCTGCGCCGCTGCGTCGGTTGCCAGACCTGTGCCGCGGCCTGCAAGCAGACCAATGCGACGCCCCCCGGCGTGCAGTGGCGCCGAGTGCTCGACGTCGAAGTCGGCGAGTATCCGAATGTGCACCGAACGTTCGTGCCGGTCGCGTGCATGCATTGTGCGAATCCGCCATGCGAAGCGGTTTGCCCGACGACGGCGACCAAGAAGCGCGCAGATGGGCTGGTGACGATCGATCAGGACATCTGCATCGGCTGCGCTAACTGTGTCGTGGCCTGCCCGTATGACGCACGCTCGATTGTGCGCGAGCCACATTTCGCCTACGGCGACCAGCCGATCCTCTCGGAGGCGGTGCGTTTCGATCCCGGCCGCATCGCGGTGTCGATGAAGTGCACCTTCTGCAAGGATCGGATCGACGCGGCGGCGGTCACCGGAAGAGTGCCGGGGCGAGACCCGGAAGTAACACCTGCCTGCGTGAATTCCTGTATCGCCGGCGCCATGCAGTTCGGTGACATCGAGGATTCCGCGAGCAACGTCAGCAGGACTCTTGCCAGCACACAGCATTTTCGCATGCACGAAGAGCTCGGCACCGAGCCAGGCGTGTACTACATCTGGGACCAGGCATGAAACGCCCGAACGTCAGTGCCTCGGAATTATTCGCGCCGAAACTGCAACGCAACTGGGATTGGCGCGCGGCCACCAATTTCATCACGGGAGGCGCGGGTGGCGGTCTGCTCCTCGTCGCCGCCTGGGTGAGCCTTGGCGGGGGGGACGTGCGCGTTCCGATCTTCCTGGCTCTGGTGCTTATCGCCACCGGATTGCTCAGCGTGTGGTTCGAGATCGGGCGCCCGTGGCGCGCGCTCCAGGTCTTTCGTCACCTGAGCTCTTCATGGATGGCGCGGGAGGCAACCGTCGCGGCCCTGCTGTTCGTCACAGGAGTGCTCGCGCTCTGGAGCAGTCAGCGCGCGCTGATCTGGCTGCTCGGCCTCGCTGGCGCCGCTTTTCTCTACTGCCAGGCGCGCATGCTGACCGCCAACAAGGGCATTCCCGCGTGGCGGCATCCGCGCTGTTTGCCCGTGATGCTGTCCACTGGATTGACGGAGGGCGCCGGGATTCTGGCAATTTCTCTGGCGTTCCCGCTTGCGACTTCGTCTCCCGCGCTGGCCGCAGCGCTTCTGGCTCTGCTGTTGTCGCGCGTGATCTGCTGGCGGGCGTATCTCGGTGGCTTGCGCGCGGATGGGGCGCCGCAAGGAACGCTCAAGGCGCTGCAATCGATCGATGGTCCCCTGGTTGCGATCGGCCATGTGATTCCGGCCGCGCTCATTGTGGCCAGTTGGGCGGCAGCGCCCGCCGGTGCCGGCACAGGCACTGCCATCATCACCGGCGTCCAAATAATGATCGTGGTCGCCGGATTGCTCGCCGTCGGCAGCGGCTGGGCTCTCAAGTACACGATGGTCAGGCGTGCTGCATTCACCCAGGGATTCGCGTTGCCACACCTTCCGGTTCGTGGTCGCCGCATGGCCGACCTCGGAACCCAACCGGGGTGGTCGCGTGTCGACCAGGCGCAGCAGTGAGTTGACATCATGACACTTCAAAACCGGCGGCACGGGGATCTCGAACCGATCGAAATGGCGAGCCTCGACGAGTTGCAGGCGCTGCAATTGGAGCGGCTCAAGTGGTCGCTCCGTCACGCCTACAAGAATGTTCGCCATTATCGCCAAAAGTTCGACGCGACCGGCGTCCATCCGGACGATCTGAAGACGCTCGCGGATCTGGCCAAGTTCCCCTTCACCACCAAGCAGGATCTGCGCGAGAACTATCCATTCGGGATGTTCGCCGTGCCCGAAGAGAACGTTGTCCGCATTCATGCGTCGAGCGGCACCACGGGCAGACCCACCGTCGTCGGCTACACGAAGAAAGACATCGCCACCTGGGCGAGCGTGGTCGCCCGTTCCATGCGCGCCGGCGGCGGCCGGCGCGGTGACCGCGTGCATATCGCTTACGGCTATGGCCTCTTCACCGGCGGTCTTGGTTGTCACTACGGTGCCGAGAGCCTCGGCTGCATGGTGATTCCAATGTCCGGTGGGCAAACGGAAAAGCAGGTCCAGCTGATCCAGGATTTCGAACCCCGGATCATCATGTCGACGCCTTCGTACTTCCTCAACATCGTTGAGCAGATGCAGAAAGAGGGCATCGATCCTCTTGCGACATCGCTCGAGATCGGCTTCTTCGGCGCCGAACCCTGGACCGAGGCGATGCGCGGCGACATCGAACGCCGCACCGGCATGGACGCGATCGATATTTACGGATTGTCCGAGGTCATGGGTCCGGGAGTGGCCAGTGAATGCATCGAGAGCAAGGACGGTCCGGTCATCTGGGAAGACCATTTCTACCCCGAGATCATCGATCCTCAATCCGGCGAAGTGTCGCCGAATGGCGTGCGGGGCGAGCTGGTGTTCACTTCGCTGACAAAGGAAGCGTTGCCGGTGATTCGGTACCGCACGCGCGATCTCACTTCGCTCCTGTCGCCGACGTCCCGTTCGATGCGGCGCATGGACAAGATAACCGGCCGCTCTGATGACATGCTGATCATCCGCGGCGTCAACGTGTTTCCGACGCAGATCGAGGAATTGATCCTGAAGCATCCTGAGCTCTCGCCGCAGTACCAGCTCGTGGTGACGCGCGAGGGCCACCTCGACAGTCTCGAAGTGATGGTCGAAACCGCCCTGGTGAACGGCAACATCACGTGCGAGGGGCAACAGCGAGTCGTCGGGCAATTGCAGTACGAAATAAAAACCTTCGTCGGCGTGTCGCCCCGGGTCTCCCTGGTCGAGCCGCAATCTCTCACGCGCTCGACCGGCAAGGCCAAGCGCGTGGTCGATCATCGCAATCTCTAGGAAGCCACTCATGAAAAGCAATCTGTCGCCGGGAATGTCGGCCACCACAAGTATTACCGTCGACAAGCCGCGCACCATCGATTTCCTGGGCGAGGCGCTACGGGTCTACGCGACGCCCGAACTGGTGCGCGATTTTGAAATCGCCTGCCGGCAATTTCTCCTGCGGTTTACCGACGCCGGTGAAGACTCGGTCGGCACCGGCATCAGCGTCACTCACAGTGGCGCCACGCTGCTTGGGATGGACGTCGCCATCACGATCAGCGTGAGCAAGGTCGAGGGGCGCCTCGTGACCTTCGACCTCATCGCCAAGGACAGTGCCGAGGAAATCAGCCGCGGCAGCCATACCCGGTTCGTCGTCGAGGTGGAAAAGTTGCGCGCCCGGGTGGCAGCGAAGGCAGCCAAGCGCGCAAGCGCTTAACCTATTGATCGACTGGGGCCAGCGACGCACCGGCTGGGGCTCTGCCGGGCGGCGAAAAAGTGTGGGCGGGACCCCTCAAGATTGCTAGGATGCGCGCCGCCCAGGAGCCAGCTGTCCCCATCGTCTAGAGGCCTAGGACATCGCCCTTTCACGGCGGTAACGGGGGTTCGAATCCCCCTGGGGACGCCATTCACTCGCGCGGAAGCACTATGAGATTTGAAAACCAGACCTTCACGTCGGGCGTGACGCTCGACTACAACGAGTTCGTCAACTGCACGATCCGCGACTGCGTCGTGGCGTTCCATGGCGGTGGCTTTACGCTCACCAGTACCACCATCACCAACGTGCGCTTCAATCTCGGTGATGCCGCCAACAACACGCTGGCGTTTCTGCAGATGGTGCGCGCGGCAGCGAATGGCGAAAAGATCGTCAATGAATTGATCACCAACGCCGCGGGCGTGAGCCGGACCGAACCTGCCAACTGATCTCAGCGGCGCCTTGTCAGTTCGATGCGCCTGCGCCGAACGGAGATGTCATGACCGCGCCGACTGTCGTTCGCGTCATTGATTCACACACGGGCGGCGAGCCGACACGCCTCGTGCTCGACGGCGTCCCGGATCTTGGGTTGGGTCCCTTGAGTGAGCGTCTCGCGCGCTTTCGCGACCGGCACGATCGCTGGCGTTCGGCGATCGTCAATGAGCCGCGCGGATCCGACGCGATGGTCGGCGCTCTACTCGTGAAGCCACACCGTTCCGAGTGTCAGTACGGCGTGATCTTCTTCAACAATGTTGGCTTTCTCGGCATGTGCGGCCACGGCACCATCGGGCTCGTGGCCTCGCTCGCGCACCAAGCACTGCTGCGTCCAGGGAAACTCAAGATCGACACGCCTGTGGGTGCCGTGGATGCCGAGCTCCATGCGAACGGCGAAGTGACGATCGGCAATGTCGCGAGCCGGCGGCAGCAGACGGTTGTGGTGGATGTTCCGGGCATCGGTCAGGTGCGAGGTGACGTTGCGTGGGGCGGCAACTGGTTTTTCCTCATCGAGCATCACTGGCAGACGCTGGCGCTTGAGAATCTCGAAGGCCTGACCGATTACACCTGGAAAGTGCGTCAAGCTCTCAATTCGCGCGGATTCCCCAACGTGGATCACGTCGAGCTCTTCACGCATTCACCGACGGCCGGCGCACACAGCCGCAACTTCGTACTCTGCCCGGGCAAGGCTTACGATCGCTCGCCCTGCGGAACGGGCACGAGCGCGAAGCTTGCCTGTCTCGCGGCCGACGGCAAGCTCGCCGAGGGTGAAGCCTGGGTGCAGGAGAGCATGATCGGCAGCCGCTTCACCGGGCGCTATCGCTGGCTCGATCGCGCGAGCGGCGAAATCGCGCCGACGATCACCGGCAGTGCCTACGTCACGGCGGAAGCGAATCTGCTGCTCGACTCGGGCGATCCTTTTTGCTGGGGAATGCGCGGCGGGTGTTGAACGCCTACTTTGCCGCACTGTCCTTCGCCGGATTGGCCTTCGCAGGATTGGCCTTCGCCGGAGCAGCTTTCGCTGGCAGGAATCCACGTGCCCGCAGCAGCGCATCGACCTCGGGGTCACGGCCGCGGAAATTGCGGTAGGCCTGCGCCGGATCGATCTTATTGCCGATCGACACGATGGTGTCGTGGTAGCGCTTGGCCACCGCCTTGTCGTAGGGGCCACCGGCCTCATTGAAAGCTTCGAACGCGTCCTCGTCGAGTACCGCTGACCACAGGTAGCTGTAGTAGCCGGCCGCGTAGCCATCGTCGGAGAAGATGTGCCCGAACTGCGGAGTGCGGTGGCGCATGACGATTTCCTTCGGCATGCCGATTTCCGCGAGCGTCTTCTTCTCGAAAGCATCCGGATCGATCGGCTCGGACCCGGCGAGGTGCAACTTCATATCGACAATCGCGCCCGCCAGATATTCAACGGTCATGAAGCCCTGATTGAAGGTCTTGGCTTTCTCGATCTTGTCGAGCAGTTCCTGCGGCATGGGCTTGCCGGTCTGGTAGTGCACGGCGAAGCGCGAGAGGATCTCGGGCGTCAGCAACCAGTGTTCGTTGAGCTGCGAGGGGAACTCGACGAAATCGCGCGCGACATTCGTACCGGCCAAGATCGGGTAGGTGACGTTCGAGTTCAGTCCGTGCAACGCGTGGCCAAACTCGTGGAACAGCGTGACCGCATCGTCCCAGCTCACGAGGATCGGTTCGCCCGGCTTCGATCTGACGAAATTCGTATTGTTCGAGACGATCGGCGCGATCACGCCGTTGACACGTTCCTGAGCGCGGTACTCGTTCATCCAGGCGCCCGAACTCTTGCCCTGGCGCGCGTACGGATCGAAATACCAGAGGCCCACGTGCTTGCCGTCCGCGGACTTGACTTCAAACACGCGAATGTCCGGTGTTGCCGTCGGCAGACCATGCACCTCGACGAATCGAAAACCAAAGAGCTGACCGGCCGCCCAGAACATGCCTTCGCGCAGCTTGTCGAGCTGCAGATAGGGCTTCACCTCGTTCATATCTAGGTCGTACTTTGCCTTGCGTACTTTTTCCGCGAAGTAACGGTAGTCCCAGGGTTCGATCGTGAGCCCCGCATGTTCCTGGTCGGCGATCGCCTGCATGTCGGCGACTTCTTCATGGACGCGCGCAACGGCGGCGGGCCACACCTGCATCATCACCTTGAGCGCATTCTCCGGCGTCTTCGCCATTTCCTCATCGAGCGCGTAGTGCGCGTGGGTCGGATAGCCGAGAAGCTTCGCGCGTTCGGCGCGCAGCGCGAGTATTTCCGTGATGATCTTCTTGTTGTCGTGCGCGTCGTTGTTGTCGCCGCGATGGTAGAAGGTCGTCCACACCTGCTCGCGCAGGTCGCGCCGGTCGGAGTAGGTAAGGAAGGGCTCCATCGAGGAGCGGGTATTTTGAATGGCCCACTCGCCTTTATGGCCTTTCTCCTCGGCCGCCGCAGCCGCGCCCGCGCGTATTGAATCCGGCAGACCCGCGAGATCCGCGTCTGTCTTCAGATACAGAACGTAGTCCGCCTCGTCTGCCAGCAGGTTCTGATTGAAATTCGTGAAGAGTGTCGCCAGGCGCTCATTGATCGCGGCGACCCGCGCCTTCGCGACGGGCTCGAGTTTGGCGCCGGCGTGCACGAAATCCGTGTAGTACTTCCACGTGAGACGCTGCTGCTCGACTGTGAGCTTAGCCTTCGCCGGCGAGTTGTAGATGGCATCGATGCGTTTGAAGAGGTCGGTGTTCTGGTAGATCTTGTCGCCGAAGGCGGCGAGCTTTGGCGCCATTTCCTGCTCGACGTCCTGGAACGCACCGACGTTCATCGTCGATGACCAGATGCCATAGATGGCGGAGACGCGCTGGTATGTGAGACCCGAGCGTTCGAGCGCGACCAGCGTGTTGGCGAAGGTGGGCTTGGCCGGGTTCTTGACGATGCGGTCGATCTCCGCGAGCTCCTCCGCCATCGAAGCTTCGAGCGCAGGCTTGATATCCTCGACCCGGACCTTGTCGAAAGCGGGCTCGCCTCCGTAGGGACCGGTCCATTTCGCGAGCAGGGGATTGCTCATCGCTGTGTCCTTGCCTGCACCCGCTGTGGCTAAACCGACCGAGCCGGCAACGATCAAGAGCGCCGTACTCAGGAACACGAACTTTCGCATGAGAATCTCCATCGGGTCGACGCCAAGGGCGGATATTGTCTGGCCTGCGGCGCGTGGGTCCTAGCCTGCGGCGCTTGGGGCCGTGAATGTCGGCGCGTAGGCTCGCAGCAGTCCTGTCCCTTATCAAGCGCGGCTCGATCAAGCCGGCGCTTGATACGACGACCCGATGGCGAGATGCGACGACCGGAAAGCGAAAAAGGGGTCCGGATGCGGCTCCAAGCCCCCGTTATCCGCCCTTCCTATAGGTCGAATACGCAAACACAATTGCGGCTCGGACCCGATTGCCCGACCATTGCGCGTTGCCATCAATGTTGCGAGGCCATATGGGGTCAGACCCCGCAGTTCGGGAGACGATCGAGAAGGCGCTGGCGCGCCATGGCGGGCGGCCCGGACCGCTCATCGAGATCCTGCATGCAGTGCAGGATGCGCTGGGATTTGTGCCCAAGGAGGCGGTGCCGATGATCGCGCAGGGCCTCAATCTCTCGATCGCTGAAGTGCACGGCGTCGTGACCTTCTATCACCATTTCCGCGAGCAGCCGCAAGGCCGTCACGTCGTGCAGCTCTGCCGCGCCGAGGCGTGTCAGTCGATGCAGGGCGAAGCGCTTGCCGCGCACGCGAAGCGCCGGCTCGCCATCGACTTCAACGAGACCACGGCCGATGGCCGCTATTCGCTGGAGCCGATCTACTGTTTCGGCAATTGCGCCTGCGCGCCCGCCGCGATGATCGACGGTGAATTGCACGGCCGCGTGAGTGCCGAGCGGTTCGATGAACTGATTGCAGCCCTGGGGCCCAAAAAGCAGCAACCACGATGACCACGACAGTCTTCATTCCGCGCGATGCCTCGGCGCTGTCTCTGGGGGCCGAAGCCGTCGCAGGCGCCGTGTTCGCGCAAGCGGCTGCGAGCAAAGTCGATCTCAAGCTCGTGCGCAACGGCTCGCGCGGACTCTTCTGGCTCGAGCCCCTGATCGAGGTCGCAACGCCAGCGGGCCGCGTGGCTTACGGGCCAGTGACGCCGCGCGATGTACCCGCGCTCTTCGCCGCGGGTTTCCTCACGGGCAGCGCCCATACCTTGCGCCTGGGACTGACTGAAGACATTCCCTATCTCAAGCGGCAAGAGCGCCTGACATTCGCACGCGTTGGGCTGACGGACCCGCTGAGCCTCAGCGACTACGTTGCGCAGGGTGGCTATCGTGGCCTCAGGCGCGCGCTCGAGCTGGCGCCCGAGGCGATCGTGAAAGAGGTTACGGACTCGGGCCTTCGCGGGCGCGGCGGCGCGGCGTTTCCGACCGGCATCAAGTGGAAGACGGTGCTCGATCAGAAGTCCGCGCAGAAATATGTCACCTGCAACGCGGATGAAGGCGACTCTGGAACGTTCGCGGACCGCATGCTCATGGAAGGGGATCCACTCCTTCTTATAGAGGGCATGACGATCGCGGGAGTGGCGGTCGGGGCGACCCACGGCTACATCTATCTGCGCGTCGAGTATCCGCACGCCCTGCGGACGCTCAACGCAGCGATCGCCGCCGCCTACGACGCGCACTATCTCGGCCGGGACATTCTCGGCAGCGGCAAGCAATTCGAGCTCGAGGTCCGTCTCGGCGCGGGCGCCTACATCTGCGGTGAAGAAACGTCGATGCTCGAGAGTCTCGAGGGCAAGCGCGGAGAAATTCGCGTGCGGCCGCCACTGCCGGCGATCAAGGGCCTCTTCGGCCTGCCGACGATCGTCAACAACGTCATTTCACTCGCCAGTGTTCCCGCCATTCTTGAGCGCGGCGCGGCGTTCTATCAGAACTACGGGGCCGGACGCTCGCGTGGCACGCTGCCCATCCAGCTCGCCGGGAATATCCGGCACGGCGGACTCATCGAGAAAGCCTTTGGCGTGACGTTGCGGGAGATCCTTTACGATTTTGGCGGCGGTTCGGCTTCCGGCCGGCCGATTCGCGCAGTTCAGGTGGGCGGTCCGCTCGGCGCCTACATGCCGGAATCGCAATTCGACACGGCCATCGACTACGAAGCCTTCAGCGCCGTCGGCGCGCTGCTCGGTCACGGCGGCATCGTTGCTTTTGACGACACCGTCGACATGGCGCACATGGCGCGCTACGCGATGGAATTCTGTGCGCACGAATCCTGCGGCAAGTGCACGCCGTGCCGCATCGGATCGACGCGCGGCGTCGAGGTCATCGACCGCATCGTGAGCGGCGTCAACCGCGCCGAGAACATTGAATTGCTCGAAGAGCTGTGCGATACGCTGCTGCAGGGCTCGTTGTGCGGCCTTGGCGGCATGACCCCATTTCCAGTGCAGAGCGCGCTCAAGTTCTTCCCCCAGGACTTTCGCAAGGCGCGCGGCGAGGAGAGACGCTGATGTACTCCATTGACTATCGTGATCACGGCACGCCGGCGGTCGAGGGCGCCACGCCGGTAACGCTCGAGATCGACGGCGCAACCGTCACGGTGCCCGAAGGCACGTCGATCATGCGCGCGGCAGCGCTTGCGGGCGGCGCCATTCCGAAACTCTGCGCCACTGACACTTTGAAGGCGTTCGGCTCCTGCCGCCTGTGTCTCGTCGAGATCGACGGACGCAAAGGTTATCCCGCGTCGTGCACGACCACGGTTGCCGCCGGCATGAAGGTGCGGACCGAGAGTCCGACGCTCACGAAGCTCCGGCGTAATGTGATTGAGCTCTATGTGTCCGATCATCCGCTCGACTGCGTGACCTGTCCCGCCAACGGACACTGTGAGCTGCAGGACGTGGCGGAGCGGCTCGGAGTGACGGAAACCCGCTTCGGTCTTGCCGGCGCGAATCACGCGCACGCCGAACACGATGTCAGCAACCCCTACTTCAGGTTCGATCCTTCGCTCTGCATCGTGTGCTCGCGCTGTGTGCGCGCCTGCGATGAAACCCAGGGAACGCTCGCGCTCACCGTCGAGGGACGCGGCTTCGACTCGAAGATATCCGCGAGCGCACATTCCTCATTTCTCGATTCCGAATGCGTCTCCTGTGGCGCCTGCGTCGAGGCTTGCCCGACGGCGGCGCTCAGCGAGAAGCCGCTCATCGAAATCGGCCAGCCGACGCGTGCTGTCACCACCACCTGCGCGTATTGCGGCGTCGGTTGCTCATTCAAGGCCGAAGTGAAGGGCGATCAGGTCGTGCGCATGGTGCCGAACCGCGACGGTCATGCGAATCAGGGTCACGCCTGCGTCAAGGGCCGCTTTGCATTCGGCTACACGACCCATCCGGATCGCGTGCTGAAGCCGATGGTCCGCGCCCGTATTTCCGACGCCTGGCGTGAAGTCAGCTGGGATGAGGCGATCACTTACGCGGCCAGTGAGTTCAAACGCATCCAGGCGAAGTACGGGCGGGATTCCGTCGGTGGCATTACCTCCTCGCGCTGCACGAACGAGGAGACCTTCCTCGTGCAGAAGCTCGTGCGTGCGGGCTTTGGCAACAATAACGTCGATACCTGCGCGCGCGTGTGTCATTCACCGACCGGCTATGGCCTCAAGAACACCCTGGGCGAGTCGGCGGGCACGCAAGCTTTCACGTCGGTGATGAAGGCCGACGTAGTCATGATCATCGGCGCGAACCCGACCGAAGGTCATCCGGTGTTCGCGTCGCAATTGAAGCGGCGCCTGCGGCAGGGGGCAAAGCTCATCATCGCGGACCCGCGCGCCATCGCGCTCGTGCGCACGCCGCATGTCGAGGCGGATTTCCATCTGCAGCTGAAGCCTGGCACGAACGTGGCGCTCATCAATTCGATCGCGCACGTGGTAGTGACCGAAAACCTGACGAAGGAAGACTACATCGCGGCCCGCTGCGAGCCCGCGCCCTATCAAAAGTGGCGGCACTTCATCGCGGAACCGAAGAATTCGCCGGAATCGATGGAGGCGGTCACGGGCGTGCCCGCCGATTTCGTGCGCCGCGCCGCGCGGCTCTATGCCAAGGCGGGCAATGCGGCGATCTACTACGGACTCGGCGTAACGGAACATAGTCAGGGATCGACGATGGTCATGGGCATTGCGAATCTTGCCATGGCGACGGGAAATCTCGGGCGCGAGGGCGTTGGCGTCAATCCGCTGCGCGGCCAGAACAACGTGCAGGGCGCTTGCGACATGGGTTCCTTCCCCCACGAATTCAGCGGCTATCGGCACGTTTCGGACGACACAACGCGCAACGCCTTCGAGAAGCTATGGGGCGTGAAACTCGAAGTGGAGCCGGGCCTGAGAATTCCGAATATGTTCGAAGCGGCGCTCGACGGCAGCTTCAAGGGCATGTATATCCAGGGCGAAGACCTGGCGCAATCCGATCCGAACACCGGGCACGTGGAAGCGGCCCTGAGCTCGCTCGAGTGCGTCGTGGTGCAGGACCTCTTCCTGAATGAGACGGCGCGTTTCGCGCACGTCTTCCTGCCGGGTTCATCGTTTCTCGAGAAAGACGGAACATTCACCAACGCCGAGCGGCGCATCTCGCGCGTGCGCAAGGTCCTCGAGCCGCGTGCGGGGCTCGCCGACTGGGAAATCACCGTGCGTCTCTCGAACGCGCTCGGCTATCCGATGAACTACCGGCATCCGTCGGAAATCATGGCGGAGATCGCGGCGCTGACGCCCACGTTCACCGGCGTGACGTTCGACAAGATCGATCGTCTAGGCAGCATTCAGTGGCCCTGCAATGACCAGGCGCCAGAGGGCACGCCGACCATGCATGTTGGCGAGTTCGTGCGCGGCAAGGGCAAGTTCTACACGACCGAGTACGTGCCGACGCGGGAACGAACGACGAGCCGCTTCCCGTTGATTCTCACGACCGGCCGCGTGCTCACACAGTACAACGTCGGTGCGCAGACGCGGCGTACTCCGAACGTCAAGTGGCATGACGAAGACCGGCTCGAGATCCATCCGCACGACGCCGAAGTCCGCGGCATCGCGGAGGGCGATTGGGTCGGCGTCGCGAGCCGCGCCGGAGAAACGGTGCTGCGCGCGAACGTAACGGAGCGCGTGCAGCCGGGGGTCGTCTACACCACTTTCCATTTTCCGGAGTCCGGCGCCAACGTTGTTACGACCGAGATCTCGGATTGGGCGACCAATTGTCCCGAGTACAAGGTCACGGCGGTCGAACTGGTGAAGGTCAATCAGCCGAAGGATTGGCAGGAAAGACGCCGCAAGCTCGGCGAGCGCCGCTGGAAGTCGCGCACAGGCTCCGGCGTGAGCCATGTCTGAAAGCGTCGCAAGCCCGGCTGCCGCTCCGCGGCTCGTACGACTCGACGCGACCACGCGCGAAGTGCCAGTGCGCCGCTGGCGCGACGGCAGCGATACACTGACCGTGGATGAAGTCGCCGAAGAGGCGCCTGTCGCGCTCACCTATCACGGCATTCCTCACGTCGTGATGCTGGCTACACCCGCCGACCTCGAAGACCTCGCTGTGGGATTTACCGTGAGCGAGGCGCTGGTCGGGAACGTGCGCGAAATCACCTCGGTGGAATTGCATCGATCCGCGGACGCGGTCGAAGTGCGGATTGGCGTCGCCTCCGAGCGTTTCTCGCAGATTCTCAAGCGTCAGCGCAATCTCACGGGCCGTACCGGCTGCGGATTGTGCGGCGTGGAAACCGTTGAGGAAGCCGTGCGCCGTCCGCCCCGAGTGGTCGACGGCGTGCGCGTCACGAGCGCGGAGCTGCATGCGGCTCTAGCCGAGCTCGAGTCCCGCCAGAAATTGAATGCGCGCACTGGCAGCGTGCACGCGGCGGCCTGGGCGCGGCCCGGCCGCGGCATCGAGCTGGTGCGTGAAGACGTCGGCCGGCACAACGCGCTCGACAAAGTGATCGGCGCTCTGCTGCGCGCGGGAACGTCTCCGGACGCGGGCTACGCGCTGGTCACAAGCCGTGCGAGCTACGAGATGGTGCAAAAGTCGGCGACCGCCGGCATCGCCTTTCTGGCCGCTGTGTCCGCCCCGACCGGCCTTGCGATTCGTCTGGCTGAAGCCTGTGGCGTCACGCTCGTCGGATTCGCGAGGCCGCGGCAACATGTTGTCTATGCTGGCGCGGAGCGGTTATCCGCATGAATCCGGAATACCTCGTCGAGATGGTCAACGACATCAGCGCGTTCTTTGTGACCGAGATGGATCACGAGGAAGCGCCCAGAAGTGTCGCGAGTCATATCAGCCGGTTCTGGGACCCGCGCATGCGCCGCGAGATCATCGCTTACTACCAGTCATCCAAAGGCGCGGGCCTCAATGACACGTCGTTGCGGGCTGTGGCGTTGCTTGCGCAGGAAGCCGCCGCCAAATCCGCTTCCTGACGGGCCTCCTGCCGCGCCGCAACTCTCCGCCAAACGAGCGACACGAAACCATGCCTCACACCGCAAAGATTCTTGACGGCAAAGCCGTCGCTGCCAGCGTGCGCAAGAAGGTCGCCGAAGACGCGCGGGCGTTCAGCGCGCGTGCCGGACGGCCGCCGGGGCTTGCCGTTGTGCAGGTGGGGGCCGACCCGGCATCGAGCGTCTACGTGCGTCACAAACGCAAAGCCTGCGCGGAAGCGGGCATCGAATCCTTCGCCTACGATCTTCCGGCGTCAACCGGCGAGGCGGAACTCCTCGCGCTGGTCGCGCGGCTCAACGCGGACGCTCGTGTCGACGGGATCCTCGTGCAATTGCCGCTGCCGAAAGGACTCGACGCCACGCGCATCATGGACACGGTCGATCCCGCCAAGGACGTCGACGGATTTCATCCGGTGAATACCGGATTGCTCGCGCAGAAGCGGCCGCGCCTGAGACCCTGCACCCCTTACGGAGTGATTCGGCTGGCTCGCGAATACGGCATCGTGCTCGATGGCGCGCGCGCGACCGTCGTCGGTGCATCGAATATCGTCGGCAGACCCATGGCGCTCGAACTGCTGCTGGCGCGCTCGACGGTGACCATCTGCCACACGGGAACGCGCGATCTCGAAGCGGAAGTTGCTCGTGCCGAGGTTGTGGTCGTCGCCGTCGGCAAGCCGGGATTCGTGCCTGGCGCATGGATTCGGCCAGGCGCGGCAGTCTTCGACGTGGGCGTGAATCGGCTCGAGAACGGCAAGCTGGTGGGTGACGTCGAGTACGAGGCAGCTGCGGCGCGGGCTGAATGGATCACGCCGGTGCCGGGGGGGCTTGGGCCGATGACGATTGCGATGCTGCTCGGGAATACGATTCAGGCGGCGACCGCCAATTTCATCTGACCCGAGCGCGGCACTACGCTGACTGCCTCGCCAATACGGGGTGTGCCTGTCCGGCCGACCCTGGACGGCCTATATAAGAAGAGAGTGCGATTTCGCCCTAAACGCCCACGCCACCCAGGTCCGTGGCGCCCAAGCTTGGCCCATTGAAATACTTGCTAACTCCGTACAATGCGTTTGACATATTGATGTGACCTTGGTCACACGGGCCGGGGTCGGCGTTTCATAGACTTGCCCGCCCTCGTCGTCGGCAACAGCCCAAGCCGGCCGTCGAGATAGATGGCGTTCACCAGCCCCGCCGCTAACGGGCTGTCAAGGTAGTTCAAGGCGAACTGGAAGCTGATGCCCATCCGGATATTCCGCCATTTCGTGAACTTGCCGATCATGCTGCTGGCGGCCGCCGAGGCTGCGGTGCTGTTCGCGCTGCCATACCTTGCTGCACTCGTGCGTTTTGGCGCGGATCTGAACTCGGCAGAGCGCTCTGTCGGCTGGCTGGCGCCGCGCTCGCTCGTGTTCGCGGCTATCGCCATGCTTTGCATGGTCGCGCTCGGCCTCTACAGCGCGCGCCAGCGTGCAAAGGCAACCGGGCTGCTGGTGCGGATAGGTGCGAGCATGGCCCTCGCGGCGGCGGCGATGGCATTGGTGAGCTACCTCGTGCCGCAAATCGCCGTCGGCCGCGGCGTGTTGGCCATCGCTGCGGTCGGTGCCGTGGTCATGGTCACGCTGTCGAGGTTCGTGTTCGGGCGCCTGGTCAACGACGAGGTCTTCAAGCGCCGCGTGCTGGTGTATGGGGCGGGTAAGCTCGCGCTCAGCGTTTCGATGTTGCGCCGGCGATCCGACCAACGCGGTTTCGTCGTGGTCGGCTATGTACCGAGCGGCAGCGGCCGGCAGAGCGTCCCGGAGGAGCGCATCGCGGTGCTCGACAGCACGCTGCTTGAGTTCGCACGCGAGCACGAGGTTGACGAGATCGTCGTTGCGATGGACGACAGGCGGCGGGCGTTTCCTGTGCATGAGCTGCTCGAATGCCGGCTGGCGGGCGTCGAAGTGATTGATCTCGTGAGCTTTCTCGAGCGCGAGACCGGCAAGGTGCGGCTCGATGTGCTCAATCCAAGCTGGATGATTTTTTCCGAAGGGTTTCGCCGCGATGTGCTGCGGCGCTTCAGCGAGCGAGCCTTCGATCTCGTGGCCGCTTCCGCCCTGATCGCACTGACCTGGTGGATCATGTTGTTGACGGCGCTTGCGATCCTCATCGAGGACGGACCTCGGGCCGAGATCTTCTATCGCCAGGTCCGTGTCGGCCTCGACGGGCGCAACTTCAAGGTGCTCAAATTTCGCAGCATGCTTGCGGACGCGGAGCCCGACGGCAGGGCACGCTGGGCGCTTGCCAGCGATAGTCGCGTGACGCGGGTGGGCGCGATCATTCGCAAGGTGCGCATCGACGAGCTGCCGCAGATCCTCAATGTGCTGCGCGGTGACATGAGCTTCGTCGGGCCGCGCCCCGAGCGGCCGGAATTCGTCGCGGAGCTGAGCGAGCGTATTCCGTACTACCGGGAACGCCATTGCGTAAAGCCGGGGATCACCGGCTGGGCGCAGCTTTGCTATCCGTATGGATCCTCCGAGCGCGATGCGGCGGAGAAACTGCAGTACGACCTCTACTACGTCAAGAATCACAGTTTGCTATTCGACTTGATGATCCTGCTGCAGACGGTCGAGGTTGTCTTGCTCGGCAAGGGCGCGCGCTAGCCATGGGACCCATGCTGCAACCGACGCTTGGCATCGCGGCAATCAGTTACGGCGCCGCGTGCATCACGTACGCCGTCCTCGGAGTCGCGCTGCTCACGCGCTGGCGCGCCCGTCTTGCGGGATCGCTGCTGCTGCCGGCGGTTTTGATCAGCGCCGCGTGGACCGCGGTGATCGCCGCGATGAGCCTGGGTATGGCGGTGCCGGTGTCGGTCGTGCTCGGTCTGGAGGTTGCACGAGACAGTGCCTGGCTCGTGTTCCTGTTACGCGTTTTTTCCCTGAGCGATGCGCCAGCCCTGCCGCGATGGCTGCGCTACGCGGTTTACACGCTGTCCGGCCTGGCCTTCTGCGCCGTCAGCTTCATCGGCGTCCTGCATGATCTCGGGCACATCGAACGCTCGGCAATGGGCCTGTTCATCCCGGTGGCACTCGCGCTCGCGCTCGTCGGTTTCGTCCTGGTCGATCACGGCTATCGCAACACCCGGCCGAGCCAGGCGTGGGCCGCGAAATTCCTGTGGCTCGCGGTCGGCGGCCTATTTGTATATGACCTGCTGCTCTACGCGACCTCCCTGATGTACGGAGAATTACCGCTGTTGCTGTGGGAGACGCGCGGCGCAGCGCTTGCTCTGCTCGCGCAGATCCTGGTGATCGGCGTGTTGCGGCTTGGGGTGCGGCCCGTCGGACATATCATGTCGCGACAGTTGATTTTCTACACCACAGGCGTGATCGCGGCTGGCGCATATCTGTTCGCGGTCGCACTTGGCGGTTACTACCTCAGGGTGGCCGGCGGCAGCTGGGGCGGCTTCGCCCAGACGGTGTTCCTCTTCGGCGCGGCGTTGCTTCTCGCCATGCTGCTCGCGTCGGGCCAGGCGCGCGCGTGGCTGCGCGTCTTCGTGGCAAAACATCTTGCGGCCTACAAGCACGACTATCGCGCGCAGTGGCTGCGTCTCGTGCGCACGATGGCCGTGAGTAGCGAGGAGCGGCCGCTCGCGGATCGCGCAATCGGCGCGCTCGCGCAGCTTGTGAACGCGGATGCCGGTGGCCTCTGGGTACGCCGCGACGACGTTTACGCGCCGGTCGGCGGCGATCTGGGGGGTCCCGACAAACCGACCGAGCCTGCCGCGAGCCCGTTCGTCCAGGCACTCATCGAAAGCGAGTGGATTGTCGATCTGCATCCCGGCGAGGCAGGGCAGGCCGGCATTCAGCCGATCCCGATTCCGGACTGGCTTGCGCAACTGCCACGCGCGCGCTACGTCGTACCCTTGTTGCAGGAGAAGGGGCTCGTAGGATTCCTCGTGATCGCGCAGCCGCTGGTCGCGCACGCGCTCGATTGGGAAGACATTGACCTGCTGCGCACGGCCGGGCGGCAGGTAGCGAGCTACATTGCTCTGGATCAGGCGGCGCAGATGCTGGCGCGAGCGCAGCAGTTCGAAGCCTACAACCGCTTCGTCGCATTCATCATGCACGACCTCAAGAACCTGATCGCGCAGCAGCGACTGGTCGTCGAGAACGCGGCCCGGCACAAGGACAACCCGCAATTCATCGACGATGCGATCGCAACAATCGAGAATTCGGTGCAACGCATGAGCCGGCTGCTCGAGCAGCTGAGGCGCGGCGACGCTGGCAGCGGCGCGCGCCGTGTCAATCTCGCGGAACTCTGCACCGATGTCGCCGAGCGCTGCCGGGGCCGCGAGCCCTCGCCCGAGATCGCGGTGCGGGACTCTTCGCTCGAAGTACTGCTCGCCCCGGAGCGCTTTGCCAACGTGCTGGAGAACGTGGTGCGCAACGCGCAGGATGCGACCCCACCGCTCGGATCGGTCCGCATCGCAGTGTCACGCGCGCGGCAGCGCGCGATCGTGGAGGTCTCGGACGATGGCAAGGGCATGGATTCGGCCTTCGTCCGTGATCGCCTGTTCCGGCCGTTCGACACGACGAAGGGAAGCCAGGGCATGGGAATCGGAGCGTATCAGGCACGGGAATTCGTGCGTTCGGTCGGCGGCGATATCCAGGTGCACAGCGAACCCGGGAAAGGCACGCGCTTTGTCATCGAGCTGCCTTCGATCGAAGGAGGCAGCTCATGACGCATGCCGACGTGGCACGCAAGAAGCTGTTGATCGTCGAGGACGATCTCGGCCTGCAAAAGCAGCTCCGCTGGTGCCTCGAGCAGTACGAGGTGCTGTTCGCCGCGGACCGTGCCGGGGCAATCGCCGAGCTACGCCGTCATGAACCGGCGGTCGTGCTGCAGGACTTGGGTCTCCCGCCCGATGCGGCAGGTGTTACCGAGGGCCTGGCGACGCTCGGGGAGATACTCGCGCTCGCTCCGCATACCAAGGTCATCGTGATCACGGGCAATGACGATCGCGAAAACGCGGTGCGCGCGGTGGCTGAGGGCGCGCACGACTTCTATCAGAAGCCGCTCGACGCCGCAGTGCTGTCGCTCATCGTGCAGCGCGCGTTTCGCATGTACGAGCTCGAGGCGGAGAATCGAGTGCTGGTCGAGCGGCGCGGCGTCTCGCCGCTCGATGGCGTCATCGCCGTGAGCGATGTCATGGTGCGAGTCTGCCGCATGATCGAGAAGATCGCGCCGACCAACGCATCGACGCTGCTCCTCGGCGAGAGCGGTACCGGCAAGGAAGTTCTGGCGCATGCGCTGCATCGCCTGTCTGGGCGCGCGCAGGGGCCATTCGTGGCGATCAATTGCGCCGCCATTCCAGAAACGCTGCTGGAAAGCGAACTATTCGGCTACGAGAAAGGCGCGTTCACCGGTGCCCACAAGCAGACGCCCGGCAAGATCGAGTACGCGAGCGGCGGAACTCTCTTCCTCGATGAGATCGGCGACATGCCGTTGGCATTGCAGTCAAAACTCCTGCGCTTCCTGCAGGAGCGCACCATCGAGCGCATCGGCGGCCGCGATCCGATTGCCGTGGACGTACGCGTCATCTGCGCGACCAATCGCGATCTGCAGGCGAGCCTCGCCACGCAGGCGTTTCGCCAGGATCTCTATTATCGCGTGAACGAAGTCACGATCAGCATACCGCCGCTGCGCGATCGCAGCGGTGACGCCGTGATCATCGCGCAGTATCTGCTCGAAGACCGCGCGCGCCGGCACGAGCGGTCGGTATCGAGTCTCTCCGCGGACGCGATTGACGCAATTCAGAGTTACGCCTGGCCCGGCAACATCCGCGAACTCGAGAACAAGGTGAATGCTGCAGTCATCATGGCCGAGGGCAAACAGGTTACGGCGGCTGATCTCGGACTGGTCGCGGTCAATGACAGTTTCGACTTTCTCAATCTGCGCAACGTCCGGCAGCACGCCGAG
>JBGPLJ010000027.1:0-19731 GCA_041486385.1 Steroidobacteraceae bacterium | reverse complement strand
TATTGATTGCTCGGATTACTTTTTGTTCTGGCTACATGGAGATGGTGGTTCTTTTTTATGTCGCCGTGCCGATGATGCTCGGTCTCGTGAAGGTGGATCCCTTCCCGCAAGGCACTAGCCGCACATTCGTGCTCGACTATCACATGGATGGTACCTATCCGCTTGAGCGTGTCGAAGCGGCCGTCAATATCGTCGAGGACTATCTATACAAGAATCGCCAGAAGTTCGAGATCGACAACGTCTACTCGCGCTTTGAGAATTCGAGCGCGAACAGCGTGCTGATTCTGACGCCGAAGAACAAACAGAAGCTCGAGACATCCGACATCATGGAGATGGTGCAGAAGGACATGCCGGAAATCATTATCGGCAAGCCGACTTTCAAGTTCGATACCGAGGATTCCGGACGCGGTTTCTCCCTGCAGATCTCGGGTGAAAATACCGACGTGCTGAACGACATCAGCTTTGATGTGGCGCGCGTGCTCAAGTCCGTCGAGGGTCTGGAAACCGTACACTCTGAAGCACGCAGTGGTCAGGATGAAGTGCAGATCATCGTTGACCGCGATCGTGCAACGCGGCTTGGCCTCGGCACGGAAGACGTCGCAAGAGCGGTGGCCATCGCGATGCGTGGAGAGAATCTGCACGAATTCCGCAGTGCTGAGCGTGACGTCAACATGAAGCTCGTGTTCCGGCCGAGCGACAAGCAATCAATCGACGACCTCGCCTCCCTGCCGCTTTTCCTGCCGAACGGCGAGCGCGTGACGCTTGGGTCTGTCGCCCGATTTCATATTGAGCAAGGTCCACGCGATATCCAGCGCATCGACAAGCTCACCTCGGTCGTCATCGCCGGAAATTTGAAGAAAGGCGCGACGCTCGACGAAGTCGGCAAGCGCGTCACAAAGATCATGGACGCGTATCCGTTGCCACCCGGATACACCGCAAAGCTTGGGCGTGGCAGCGAGGAGAACGACGACACCGCCGCAACGATGAGAAATAATCTACTGCTTGCGATCGCGATGATCTATCTCGTGATCTCCGCGATGTTTGAGTCCGCGATTCTGCCGCTCGCGGTCTTGAGCTCCATTCTGTTTGCGTTTGTGGGTGTCTTCTGGTTCCTCGGTCTCACGGGCACGCCCATGACCTTGATGGCGATGATTGGCTTACTGGTGCTGGTTGGTGTCGTGGTCAACGCGGGCATCGTGCTCGTCTCGCACATCAATAACCTGAGGGCAAGCGGCCTGCCCCGGGATGAGGCGATCGTCCAGGGCGGACGCGATCGGTTGCGCCCGATCCTCATGACGACATTCACCACGCTGCTCGGATTGGCGCCTCTCGCGCTCTTCAAAGACGCCCAGGTCAGCGTCGGGGGCGCGGGCTTCGGATTGGCTTGGTACCCTCTCGCTCGGACCGTGATCGGGGGCCTGGCGTTCTCGGCGGCGGTGTCGCTCTTCCTGGTGCCGGCGCTTTACGTGTCACTCGACAAGTTCATCGACTGGCGCCAGCGCATCCGCGAGTCCGCGCGGGCGCGGGCGGCCGTCAATCCTGGCGGCTGATCAGCGCAACAGCACGCGGTACAACTCCCAGTAGTCGTCCGCGAGCACATTGACGTCAGGCGCCGACGACACCGGCTGGCCGGCCCGGACAATCGGGCCAATCATCGCGCTCTCCGACAATGGCACCGTGTCATTGTCCGCGCGGTATTCCGCTTTCTGGCGCAGACGGTCGACTCGAACTTTGATCTCCGGCGCCCAGTCGCGCTGACGATCGACCGCAGCGCCCGCATGCGCCACACGGTCCATGAGCGCGGCGATCTCTTCGTGACTGCCATAGTCAGCGTCGGCGGCCCGACCGTCGACCGCCGCTTTGATCAGCAGCGTAAGTCCATTCGTCCCGAGGCGGGCGCACATGGCCTGAGCATATGCGATTGCCGCCAGATTGATGGCGCGGCGGCCGTCGATCCCGAGTCCGTTGTAGCCCGGCGTCTGCTCCTGCGCGACGGCATCGCGCGCGTTCGCGAATTCTCCCTGTTCGCGCAGCCACATGTCCGTGCGTGAACGCTGCGCCGCGACCTGCTCGGCCAGCCGCCGGCGGCGAAAGTAGTTCCAGAAGCCCCTGAGGCTGCGATAGCGGGCCTCAAGGGCATCAAGTGTGGCGCGTGCTTCTTCGACCATCGGATCGAGCTCGCGTACCCGCAGCTCGGCAGCGCCAAGTCGCGCGTTCTTGTCCTTGGTGAATGCGGCAACATGCGCGAGCCGCTCACGCTCTTCCTGCTGCCTGGAAAGCTCGCCGACAAACTGCTCGAGTTGCCGGTGACAGGCGCGCCAGAGGCCGCGTAACTGGAAGAACGCCAGCGCATCGAAGCCAGCCTCCGGATCGCCGAGTCGAATCTCGAGGGCTTCGAGCTGCTCTTGCGCGCGCTGCGTCGCGCCTTCCTGCTGCTTCAAGCGGTCGCGCAGCTGGTGAATCTCATCCTGCAGGGCGCCGTGCGCCTTCTTCAGGTCAGCGCGGTTCTTGAAGAGCTGCACGAGCTTTTCGTCATGCTCGGGCTCTTGTTTGGCAACAAATGGGAGTTTGATGCCGCCGATCTTCTCGCCAATTGTCATCGCACGTCTCGCAAGCTTCGCGGTCCGCCGCACCCGCCGGCCCGGCTCATCCGCGCCCCACGCCCCACTTCACACGCGCCTGGTCACTGCAAACCGGTGACCGCGCTCGGCGCAATATTCAAGCCACTTGTTCAGCATCTGATTGCGCGTCCAGCGCTCATCGATCCGCTGCCCGCCGTTACCGCGCATGTCGGCGAGATCGCGATGTCTGCGGCTGTCGATCGGGCCCAGGGCCTCCACCAGGCGCGCATCGTGATACACGCGTAGTTCGAGATTTGGCTCGGCGATGAATCGTCCCATGTCGTTGAACCGGTAGGTCAACGAAAGCGTCGTCGTATAGCGACTGCGATCGAGAACCGCGAGATGCAACTCGCAATCTCCCGCGACATGTGACACCGCGCAATCCGGCAGACTCTGCACATCGAGCGCAAGCCAGCTCAGCCGGATGAAGTTGCTCTCATAGAGCGTCATCAGGCTGACGAAGCTGCGTGGCCGGCTACGCCACGTGACGACACACAGCTGATCGGTCTGCATGAATTCAATATAGCACACCGGCCAGGGGCTCCCGCCGCGCTGAGACCCGCGTCACATGCCACTCATGCGACCCAAGGAATGCCCCATGGTGCTGCCGACGCGCTACGGCCGTACGCGCCGCTCAAGTCCCATCTTATCGAGGATGCGGCTCGCGATTTCCTCGATGCTGCATTCGGTCGTATTGATGCTGGGAATGCCAAGACGGGCGAACATCGACTCCGCAGCGCGCACTTCGTACTGCACCTGCTGCGGCGAAGCGTAGCGCGAGTCGGGCCGGCGCTCATTGCGAATCTGCTGCAGACGGTCCGGCCGGATCGTGAGGCCGTAGAGCTTGTGTTTGAACGGCACAAGTACGCGCGGCAGCTTCGCGGATTCAAGATCGTCGTCGGTCAACGGATAGTTCGCCGCGAAGATTCCGTACTGCAGGGCCATATAGAGGCAAGTCGGTGTTTTTCCGGATCGCGATACGCCGACCAGAATGACCTCAGCATGCTCGTAGTCGCGCGCTCCGGCGCCGTCGTCGTTCGCAACGGCAAAGTTCGTGGCGTTGATACGCGTCGTGTAAGCCGCGAGATCGCTCATGCCATGCGCGCGACCCGTGGCGTGCGCGGACTTCAGCGAGAGCTCGGCTTCCAGGGGGCCGAGAAACGCGTCGAAGAAATCGAGAAATAGTCCGCGCGCCCGCTTCACGATGTCGCGCACATCTTCGTGCACCAGCGTGCTGAATACGATGGGCCGCACGCCCTCCTCGGCCGCGGTCGCGTCGATCTTGCGCACCGCTTCCAGCGCCTTGTCCGTCGTTGATATAAATGGCAGAGTAACCGGCCGAAAATCCTGCCCGTCGAATTGTGTCAGGAGGCTATGACCCATCGTTTCGGCCGTGACACCCGTCTGATCCGACACAAAAAATACTGTTCGCCTCGTCACGCTTGCACTCCGACCGCTGTTTTCAACCGGCCTCGCGACCGGCCGCCCAACTCACTCTGCTACGGCTCCGCCAACTGTACTACGATACGCGGCAGCAAAACCCGCTGACCGATCACCAGGACTTTATCTATCGTGAAGCCGTATGTAATTCCCTTCGAAGAAATCGGCATAGGCGACATCGCGGTCGTCGGTGGCAAGAACGCGTCGATCGGCGAGATGCTGCAAGGCTTGACCCGCGTCGGTGTGCGTGTGCCGGGTGGATTTGCGACCACCGCTGAGGCCTACCGGGAATTTCTCGCGCAAGGCGGACTGCACGAACGTATCGCATCGGCGCTACGGGCGCTCGATGTCGATGATGTCGAGAAGCTCGCCCGAACCGGCGCAGAAATCCGCGGCTGGATCATGGCGACGCCGTTCCCGAAGGGCCTCGACTCCGAAGTCCGCGAGGCGTGGACGCGCATGGACGCAGGCGCCGGCATTGCCGTAGCGGTGCGGTCTTCAGCGACCGCGGAAGATCTGCCGGAGGCCTCATTTGCCGGTCAGCAGGAGACGTTTCTCAATGTTCGCGGCGCACCGGCCGTCATCAGCGCGATGCACTCCGTCTTCGCCTCGCTATTCAACGATCGCGCGATCGCCTATCGCGTCCATCAGAAATTCGATCACTCCCAGGTTGCGCTCTCGGCCGGCGTGCAGACGATGGTGCGCAGCGACCTCGGCGCAAGCGGCGTGATGTTCACGCTCGACACCGACTCGGGATTTCGAGACGTCGTATTCATCACGAGCTCGTATGGACTTGGCGAAACCATTGTCCAGGGCGCGGTCAATCCGGACGAATTCTACGTCTACAAGCCGGCGCTGCGCGCCGGCAAGCATCCGATCGTCCGGCGCAATCTCGGCGGCAAAGCGATCAAGATGATCTACGCGGAGCCCGGCGGCACGGAGCGTGTCGCGACCGTTGACGTCGCGACAGCGGACCGGCAGCGATTTTCCATCGACGATCATGATGTGATAGCGCTTGCACGTCAGGCGCTCGACATCGAGCAGCACTACGGCCGGCCGATGGACATCGAATGGGGCAAGGACGGCGCGACTGGCGAGATCTACATCCTGCAGGCAAGGCCTGAGACCGTGCAGAGCCGCGCCGGCCGGAGCATTCTGCGTTACACGCTTAAGAGCCGCTCGCGCGTGCTGGCAACCGGCCGCAGCATCGGACAGCGCATCGGCGCCGGTCCGACCCGCGTGATCCGCGACGTGCGTGAAATGGCGCGAGTACAACAAGGTGACGTGCTGATCGCGGATATGACGGATCCGGATTGGGAACCCGTGATGAAGCGGGCGGCGGCGATCGTAACCAACCGTGGCGGACGCACCTGCCACGCAGCGATCATCGCACGCGAACTCGGGATTCCCGCCGTAGTCGGTTGCGGCAACGCTACCGAGGTTCTGCGTGACGCCGCTGCCGTAACGGTTTCCTGCGCCGAAGGGGATGCCGGCTTCGTCTACGAAGGCATGCTCGATTTCGAGCGCAAGCAGATCGCCCTCGATGCGCTGCCACCCTCGCCCGTGCGCATCATGATGAATGTCGGCAATCCCGACCGGGCATTCGACTTCGCCGGCATTCCGCACAAGGGCGTCGGCCTCGCGCGGCTCGAGTTCATCATCAATCGCATGATCGGCGTGCACCCGAAGGCCCTGCTCGAATACGAGCGGCTCGATGCGGAGCTGAAGGACACCATCCGGCGCCAGATCGCAGGCTATGCGGATCCCGTGAGCTTCTTCGTCGAGAAGCTGGCCGAGGGCATCGGGCAGATTGCCGCCGCGTTCGCGCCCGAGCCGGTCATCGTGCGCCTTTCGGACTTCAAGTCGAACGAGTACGCGAATCTCATCGGCGGCAAGCACTACGAGCCGCACGAGGAGAATCCGATGCTGGGCTTTCGCGGCGCCGTACGCTTCGTCGATGAGGGATTCCGCCCTTGCTTTGAGCTCGAATGCCGCGCCCTGAAGCGCGTGCGCGAGGACATGGGTCTTACGAACGTGCAGATCATGGTGCCGTTCGTGCGCACACTGAAGGAAGCGAAGGACGTCACGGACCTGCTCGCCGCCAACGGCCACAAGCGTGGCGTTGCGGGCCTGAAGGTCATCATGATGTGCGAGTTGCCTTCGAACGCCGTGCTGGCCGAGCAATTCCTCGAGTACTTCGACGGCATGTCGATCGGCTCGAACGATCTCACGCAACTCACGCTTGGGCTCGATCGCGATTCGGGTATCGTTGCGCGCCTCTTCGATGAGCGCGACCCGGCTGTGAAGGCTCTCATAGCGATGGCGATTGCGGCTTGCCGCAAGCACAAGAAATACATCGGCATCTGCGGCCAGGGCCCGTCAGATCACCCAGACTTCGCGCGCTGGCTGGTCGATCAGGGGATCGACAGCATCTCGCTCAACCCCGACACCGTGGTCGAGACCTGGTTGTTCCTCGCGAACACAGAAGCGAGCAAGCAGGCCTGAACGCGACCCGGAATCAGACGCCAGGGTCCTGTGAGCGGTGCTGAATCGCGGCTTCGGACGCCGCGCGATCATTGTCGTCAAAGGGGCTGACATTCATCCCCGCTATCGTTTCTGCGCGAAGGCAGCGGACGTTGACGCTGTAGCCGTCCGGATTGGAACGCGGCACGTAAAACGATTTGACGCCGCAATGCCGGCAGAAGAGATGCCGCGCGGTGCCCGTATTGAACGTGTAGGTTTCGAGTTCAGCCGCTCCCGCCAGCAGGCGAAAACGGCTCTTCGGTACGATGAGATGCAGGAATCCCGTCATCCTGCAGATCGAGCAATTGCACTCGTCGACTTCAAGCCACGCGGGTGCATCGACCTCAAAACGTACGGCCCCACAATGACAGCCGCCCCGATGCGTAACCAACGGCGCTGATACCGTCCCCGCGCTCATGCGGGCGACTGCCAGGGCAATCGATCGAGATCAACGTTGCCCCCGGTCACGATGATTCCGATGCGACGCAGCTCGGCGGGCAGGCGCCCGGCGAGCACAGCAGCTACCGGAACGGCGGACGAGGGTTCGATCAACAACTTGGTGCACTCGAGAAAGCGGCGCATCGCCGCGATGATCTCCGCCTCACTCACGGTGACAATGCCCCGGCAATATTTGCGCACGAGCGCGAATGTGATGAGCCCGAGCGAGCCGCGCAGTCCATCGGCGATCGTATCCGGCGCGTCCAGCAGCACGCGTTCGCCAGTTGCGAGCGAGCGTGCCGCATCGTCCGCGGCCGCGGGCTCAGCCGCATAGACTGGCAGGTCTGGATTCCATCCATGCGCGGCCACGAGAGTGCCCGACAACAAACCGCCGCCCCCAACCGGCACAAGCAATGCATCGAGGTCACCACACTCATCGAGCAATTCGAGCGTCGCTGTACCCTGTCCGGCGATCACGCGACGGTCATCATAGGGATGCACGACGTCGGCGGTGCGTTCCGCAAGGACCTGGGCCAATGCCGCTTCACGCGCTATTCGTCCAGGCTCGCACAGGATGATCTCCGCACCGTGCCGTTGGACGGCCGCGATCTTGGTCCGCGCTGAATTGTTCGGCATTACAACGACGGCGCTCAATCCCTGTTCACGCGCCGCCAGCGCAAGCGCCGCGCCATGATTGCCGGACGAATGCGTCGCGACAGTAGCGGGACCTCCTTGCGCCCGGACCAGGGCAACCGCGTTCATCGCACCGCGTATCTTGAATGCACCTGCGCGCTGCAAGTTCTCGCACTTGAAGAACAATTGCCGGCCACTGATTGCATCAAGCGTGCGGGATGTCATCACGGGCGTGCGATGCACGCGGCCCGCGATGCGCTGTGCCGCCGCTGCGACGTCCGCGGGAGTTACCGCGTCACTCACTCAAGGTCGCTCCGATTTCCTGAAGACGAGACTGCGATTATTGGCGGGCATCGCATAGTCCGCGACCAGGTCGAGCCCGGCTGCCGCCGCGAACTTCACCAGCTCACGGTCATCCCGCAATCCCATGTGTTCGGCGCGTGCGCGCAAATCCGCATCGAACGTGCGATTCGACTCGCTGGTGAAGTCCCCATTACGATTGACGGGGCCATAGAGAAAAAATATGCCGCCGCGAACGAGACTCCGTCCGGCGCCGCTGAATACACGCTGCACCGCCTCGATCGGCATGATGTGCGCGGTGTTGGCCGTGTACACCAGGTCAAACGGCCCTGCCGGCCAGGGGTCGCGCAACACGTCGAGCTCAAAGGGGGCCAGCACATTGGCGAGACCCGCGTCCGCAAGCCATGAGTTGATCCCGGAATGATTTTCGGCGACATCGCTCGTCTGCCAGTCGACGCCGGGAAAGCGTGCGCCGAAATAAACGGCATGTTGACCCGTGCCGCTGCCGATCTCCAGCGCACGACCCTGCGCGGGCAGCCACTCGGCGAGCCGGGCGGCAATCGGTTCGCGATTGCGTTCGCAAGCGGCGGCGACGGGCCGAGTCACGGCACCTCGGCCGTTCCGGCAAACTGTGGCGCGATGAAATGGCGCCGGTAATGCTCGAGCTCGCGCACGGAATCACGGATGTCTTCGAGCGCCAGATGACGCGAGCTCTTCTCGACCGACGCGGCAACCGCTGGCGCCCAGCGCCGGGCGACTTCCTTGATACTGCTCACGTCGAGATTGCGATAGTGAAAGAAGCGTTCGAGCAGCGGCATGTGCCGCGCCAGAAAGCGCCGATCCTGGCAAACGCTGTTGCCGCACATCGGTGACGCTCCCGGCTCGAGGTAATCCGCGAGGAAGGCGATCGTGCGGCGCTCGGCTTCCGCAACCGAAATGGTGCTCGCCTTCACGCGCTCGATGAGCCCTGAAGCGCCGTGCTGGCGTTGATTCCATTCGTCCATGAGCCCAAGCACCGCGGCAGGCTGGTGCACCGCGAGCGCCGGCCCTTCCGCCAGCACCTTCAGTTCCTTGTCCGTCACCAGGGTCGCGATCTCGATGATGTGATCGAGCTCGGGCTTCAGGCCCGTCATCTCGAGATCGATCCAGATCAAATTGTCGGGATGACGCGCCATCGATCCTCGCGCACAAGCGGTTGTCGCGCATTCTAGCAGAGGCTAAGCTCCCGACCCCGCCATGACCCCGCTCTCAACACTGTTTCTCGCGCTGCTCGCTCTGGTGACCGCCGCGCGTTTGTGGCTCCTCTGGCGCCAGCAGGCCGCTGTCGTCGCCAATCGTGCGCGGGTTCCCGAAGAGTTCGCAGCCGAGGTGCCGCTCGATGCCCACCAGAAAGCCGCCGATTACACACGCGCCCGCGTCCGGATTGCGGTCATCGAAGTCCTGCTGGAAGCCGCAACGGCACTCGCGATCACACTGGGCGGCGGCCTGGCGCTGGTCGATGGCTATTTGCGCCGCCACGGCCTCGAAGGTGTCCCGCTCGGCATTGCCGTGATTGCGGTGATCGCCACCGCGGCCAGCCTCCTCGCCTGGCCATTGTCGCTCTACCGGACATTCGTGATCGAAGCGCGCTTTGGCTTCAATCGCACGACCTGGAAGCTCTACCTCGCCGACTTCGCCAAAGGCCTCGCCCTTGCAGTCCTGCTGGGCGCGCCATTGCTTGCGGTGATTCTGTGGCTCATGCGTCAGGCCGGCGCCGCATGGTGGCTCTATGCGTGGGGCATCTGGTTCGGATTCAATCTCGTGCTGGCGTGGGCCTATCCCGCGTTCATCGCGCCGTGGTTCAACCGCTTCGTGCCGCTGACGGATGCAGCCCTCAAAGCGCGCGTGGAGTCGATCATCGCGCGCTGCGGATTTTCCAGCCGCGGCGTCTTCGTCATGGACGGTTCGCGCCGTTCGAGCCATGGCAACGCCTATTTCACGGGCTTCGGCGGCAACAAGCGCATCGTGATCTTTGACACGCTCATCGAGCGCCTGTCCCCTGAGCAAGTGGAAGCGGTGCTCGCGCACGAGCTCGGACACTACCGCCTGCACCATATTCGCCAGCGTCTGGTGCTGACCGCGCTTACGAGTCTCGCCGGTCTCGCGTGCCTTGGCTGGCTGTATGGCAATCCCCTCTTCTTCAGTGGCCTGGGCGCAGCGACGCCCTCGGCGCACGCGGCACTCGTACTGTTCTCGATCGTGGCCCCGCTCCTCACCTATTGGCTGAGTCCACTGGCCTCGATCTGGTCGCGTCGCCATGAATTCCAGGCCGATGCGTTCGCATCCGGCTACGTGGCCGCGCAGGCCCTGGCGCAGGCGCTGGTCAAGCTCTACAAGGACAATGCGACTACGTTGACACCCGATCGCATCTATTCCTCTTTCTATGACTCGCATCCGCCTGCACGAACTCGCATCGCACGCCTGCGGCGAGTCGCTCCCTGAGCGGCTGCAGCGCCCGCCCGCATGACGCTCGAATCGGGACGCGTGATCGCGAGCTTTGGGCGCGCGGTCCAGGTCGAGGACGAGCGCGGCGAGATCGTTGACTGTGCGGTCTTCGGTCGCAAGCTTGAAATTGTTTGTGCCGATCGTGTTCTCTTTGAGCGTGGCGCCGCTCGCCAGGGCATGGTTCAGGAATTGATGCCGCGGCGGAGTGCGATTACGCGCATCAACAGCCGTGGTGAATCCGAACTTGTCGCGACCAACGCAACGCAGCTCATCGTCGTAATCGCTAATCCACCCTTGCCGGATTTCTTTCTCGCCGACCGCTACCTCGCGGCCGCTGAAGCGGTGGGAATCCCCTCGCTCATCGTGCTCAACAAGATCGACATGGAATCGGCGCGCGCAGAGGAGTGTCGCGAAGAGCTGGCGACGTATGAGCATCTCGGTTACCGCACCGCCCTTGTCTCCGCGCACACAGGCACGGGACTCGCTGAGTTGCTCGACACGCTGCGCGGACACACGAGCCTGCTCGTCGGACAATCAGGCGTCGGCAAGAGCTCGCTGCTGAAGGCGCTGTCCCCGGAGGCGGCCACGCGCATTCGCGAGATCGTCGCGAAAACGGGTAAAGGCAGCCACACGACGACACGGACCGGTCTTTTCAAGTTGCCTGGAGGCGGCGAGCTGCTCGATTCGCCCGGTGTGCGCGACTTCGCGCCCGGCCCCGATCTCTTGAAGAATGCGGTCGACGGTTTTCGTGAAATTGTCGCCGCCGCCAGCGGCTGCCGTTTCGGCGATTGCCAGCACATGGAGGAACCGGATTGCGCCGTGCATGCTGCAGTCGAGTCCGGCGCAATTACCGAGCGGCGCTACCGCAGCTACACGCAGTTGCGCGAAGTTGTCGAGCGCCTGTCGCGCAAACGCCGCGGCTATTGATCGCCTGCTAGACCAGATGCCGGCCCGCGATCGCGTGCGCCAGCGTCCCGCCATCGACATACTCGAGCTCACCGCCGATAGGCACACCGTGCGCGATGCGGCTCACGCGAAGCTTGCGCGCCGCCGCTAGCTCCGCCACGAAGTGCGCGGTCGCTTCACCTTCCACCGTCGGATTGGTGGCGAGAATGACTTCTCTCAGCTCCGGATCGGCGAAGCGCGCCTCGAGGAGGTCAATGCCCAGTTCCGCGGGGCCAATGCCATCGAGAGGCGACAGATGACCCATCAGCACGAAATAGAAGCCGCGGAAGCTTCCAGACTGTTCAATCGCCAGCACGTCGGCGGGAGATTCGACGACGCAGAGCAGCGTTGGGTCTCGCCCCGCAGCCCCGCAGACTTCGCACTGGCCACCTTCCGCAAGCATGCGGCAACGCTGACAGTGGCCGATGCCCGCGAGTGCCGCCGCAATCGCATGCGACAGATTCGTTGCGGCGTCGCGTTCGCGTTCCAGGAGGTGCAACGCCATGCGTTGCGCGCTCTTCGGACCAACGCCTGGCAGGCAGCGCAACGCGTCGATCAGCTGTGCGAGCGCCGGCGGATACTTCATCGACTGAGTGTATTGAACTGGCTGGCCATCTAGAACGGCATCTTGAATCCCGGCGGCAGCGGCAAGCCCTGCGCGATGCCCGCGAACATCTGCTGCGTGCTCGCCTCGACCTTGCGCACGGCATCGTTCATCGCGGCCGCGAGCAGATCCTCGAGCATTTCCTTGTCTTCGCCGATGACGCTGCGATCGATCTCGACGCGCCGCACTTCGTGCCGGCCATTCATGTGCACCTTGACCATGCCGCCGCCGGCTTCACCGCAAACCTCGAGCGCAGCGAGCCTTTCCTGCGCCTGCGCCATCTTTTCCTGCATCTGCTGGGCCTGTTTCATCAGCTGTCCGATTCCGCCGCCGCGCATGCTGTTGATCTCCGGGACTACTTGCCGTCAATTGATGGGCTTGACCGACTCGGCGACGACGCTGCCGCCGAGGCGCTCCTTGACCGCGCGCACCAACGGGTCCTCGTTGAGCGCGCTGCGGGCCGACTCGAGCCTCTCGTCCGTGGCGCGCTCTTGCTGGCGCGCCGGCGTTTCGACGCTTGCTTCGACAACGTCAATCTGCAAGCGCACGCTGCGCCCCAGATGGCGCGACAACGCCTGCACGAGCTTTTCTTCAATCTGCCGCGTGCGTAACTGCTGACTGCGGGCGTCGAGGCGCAGCCGAATCAAGCCTTGATCGTATCCGGTCCAGGCGCAATTGCTCGCGAGCTGGCGTGCCGCGCCTTGAATATCGAGGAGCGGCAAGATCGTCGCCCAGTTGTCCGCCGACATGTCCGTCGCACCGGTTGCCGCACTGGCTGATGCGCTGGCCGCCGCGCCGGCAGACTGCCCTGCAGTTGCAGGTGCGCTCGGGGTCGATGCGTGAGGCGATGGCCCGGGCGTAAGAGGCGCGACACTCGCCGTCGACGGCGCTCGTACGACGGTCTCAGCGCCACTTGGCCGGAACGCGAGCATCCGCAGCAGCGTCATCTCCAGTCCGCTGCGCGCATCCGGCGCGTAGTCGAGATCGCGGCGTCCGAGTACTGCAATCTGATAGTAGAGCTGCAGGTCTTCAGCGCTGACACGCGCCGCCAGCGACTGCAGAACTGCGCGCTCGTAGAGTTCATCGTCCGGACCCTCCGGAACTGCCTGCAACAGCGCGACCTTCTGCACGAGGGAGGCGAGTTCGCCTAGCGCCTGGGCAAAATCCGGCGCCCGCTCATCGAGGCTCGCCACTTCGCGCATCAGGCCGGGCGCATCGAGAACCGCAAGCTGTTCCAGCAAGCGCACGATGTGTCCACGATCGACGGTGCCCAGCATGTCGCGCGTCGCCGCCTCGCCAACGCTGCCTGCGCCGAACGCAATCACCTGATCGGTGAGACTCAGCGCATCGCGCATGCTGCCCTCAGCCGCGCGGCCAATGAGCGTGAGCGCGGCACCCTCGAAAGCTATCCCTTCTGCCGCGAGAATGTGCCGCAGCCGCTCCACGATCAGCACTAGCGGCAAGCGCTTGAGATTGAACTGCAGGCAGCGCGACAGGACTGTGATCGGCAGCTTTTGCGGCTCGGTCGTGGCGAGCAGAAATTTCACGTGCGGCGGCGGCTCTTCGAGCGTTTTCAGCAATGCATTGAATGAGTGATTCGACAGCATGTGCACCTCGTCGATGAGATACACCTTGTAGGCGCCACGCGTCGGGGCGTATTGCACGTTGTCGAGGAGTTCGCGGGTGTCATCGACCTTGGTGCGCGAGGCAGCGTCGACCTCGATCAGATCGACAAAGCGGCCGGCATCGATCTCGAGACATGCGCCGCAGCGCCCGCACGGAGTCGCGCTGACACCCGTCTCGCAATTGAGGGACTTGGCAACGAGACGCGCGATCGTCGTCTTGCCGACGCCGCGCGTGCCGGCAAAAAGGAATGCGTGATGCACGCGGCCGGAATCGAGCGCATGCGTGAGCGCCCTGACCACGTGCTCCTGGCCGACCAGTTCGGCGAAGCTCCGCGGCCGCCACTTGCGCGCCAGTACCAGGTAGCTCATCTCACCCACGATGATTCTCGCTCACACCCTGTTTCGTCGTGGCCCGCGGCACGATGGCCCTCTCAAGTTAAGGTGGCGACCCGCGCCAGCACCCCTCCGGCACCCGATGTCACCGCTGCCGCTGCTCCCTTCCGGGCCTGACGGGGTTCACGGCTTATCGTCGCGGAGAAACCGGCGCGAGCCGCCGTTGACCACCGTTTTAAGTCAATTCTGGCGGAGAGGGTGGGATTCGAACCCACGAACACCCGTGAAGATGTTACTGGAATTCCAGTCCAGCGCCTTCGACCGCTCGGCCACCTCTCCCACTCGTCGAACCTGCAACGCGCGGGCGCGCAGGGTACCCGACGCTCCTGCCCGGCACAACGCACACCTGCCGTCCGTCCGGCTATTTCTTCTTCCTCTTTTTCTTGCCGTCGGCGCCGCTGTCCGGCTGTGCAGTGCTGCTGCTATTGGCATTGCCACTGCCGTCGGGCTGCGGCTGCAGATCATTGCGATAGCGCGGCGGCTCGTCGAGGCATGCTCCAGATCTGGACCGCGGCGCTTCGGGCGCATCCACATGCGGCACCACGAGCGCATCGCGCGTATCCGGCGCGTCCATGCCCGCCGCCACTTTCAGGCGCGCTATCGACTGGCTCGATTCGTAGGCTTGCGGCTTATGGCAACTCTGATCGGGATGAAAAAGCCCGCAGCCTCCGGTTGCTGCCGCAAGACCAATCAGCACCATCAGGGTCCGTACGTTCATCAGTCCACCTCTAGTTAAGCGCGCCCGCGCGCCGCAATGCGGCGCGCACGAAATCATGATGCTGAACCGCAAGCGGTGTCAGCGGCAAACGTATCCCGCGTCCGATCAAGCCCATTTCCGCCAGCGCCCATTTGACCGGTATGGGATTGGCCTCAACGAACAAGCGCTGATGCAGATCAGCCAGGCGGGCGTCGATCGCTTCCGCACGGCGCGTGTCGCCCTGCATGGCGGCGACCGCCAGGTCATGCATCGCCTTGGGCGCCACATTCGCCGTCACCGAAATAACTCCGCGCGCGCCCGCCAGCATCGACTGACGCGCAATGGCATCCTCCCCGGCGAGCACCGTGAATTCCCGGCCACTGCCCTCGAGAATTTCCCGCACGCGGCCCACCTGACCCGACGCTTCCTTGATGGCTGCGATGCGTGCGTGCGCCGCCAGCCTAGCGACCGTTGCCGGCAGCAAGTCCACGGCCGTGCGGCTCGGCACATTGTAAAGAATCACCGGCGCGGCGGAAGCATCGGCTGCGGCCATAAAGTGCTGGTACAAGCCTTCCTGAGTTGGGCGATTGTAATAAGGCGTCACGATCAACACGCCATCGACCCCGAGTCGCGACAAGCTGCGTGTCCGCTCCACCGTCCCCGCAGTCGAATTCGTGCCTGTACCGACGATCACCGGAATGCGGCGGGCAATCGTCGCGACCGCCCGTTCCGCGAGATCTGCAAGCTCGGCGGCCGTTAGAGTCGGCGACTCCCCGGTGGTTCCGCCGACGACAATCGCACTCGTGCCCTCGGCAATATGCCACTCAAGCAGGCGCTGCCAGGCAGCGGTATCGATACTGCCATCGTCCGCCATCGGCGTGACGAGAGCGACCATGCTCCCGGAAAACATGTCAATCCTCTGTGTTAAGAATTTGCCGTCAATACAGGCGGGGCAGTCGAGTGGAATGCGCGATGTTACGGAGCGGTGGCGGCAGTCGCAAGCGATGTGCGGCGACGTATCCACACCCCTCGACAGCCGGTAGACTCACCCCGAGCACGACACGACCATGGCAGCCCCCGACCACCTGATGAAGCAACACCTCGCGATCTCCGCGATCGGCAACGATCGCACAGGGATGGTCCACGATCTCGCGCGCGTGGTTGCCGACTGCGGCGGGAATATCGCCGAGAGCCGCATGACGGCGCTCGGCGCCGAGTTCGCGATGCTGCTGCTGGTAACTGGCAACTGGCATACGGTGGCCCGCCTCGAGACCGAATTGAAACGTCTGGCCGATACGTCAGGCCTCGCAATCAATGTGCGCCGTACCGAGCAGCGCGGGCAGCGCACCGACATGCTGCCGTACTCGGTCGACGTCGTGTGTCTCGATCAGACCGGCATCGTTTCGAGCCTGTCGGGCTTCTTTTCCACTCGCAGCATCGATATCGCCGAGTTGAACACGCGCAGCTACGCCGCCGCGCACACCGGAGCGCCGATGTTCGCCGTTCAGATGATCGTCAACGTACCGGGCAAGGTTCAGGTGGCGGGACTGCGCGAGGAGTTCATGGACTTCTGCGATCACCTGAACCTCGATGCCATTCTCGAACCCGTGAAGGCATGACCCCGATCCACTCGCTAAGGACCAGAGCTCGTGGCCAAAGTCGTAATCGGCAGAAAACTTCCCCCATTCACCGCACTCTCCACCGCTGGCGGCCCCTGGCAGCCCGCTGATGCGGCGGGCACGAAGATCGTCATCTACTTCTATCCTCGCGACAACACTCCCGGCTGCACGCTGGAAGGCGCCGCCTTCCGCGACCGCAGCGCGGATTTTCGCAAAGCCGGCACGGTCATTGTCGGCGTCTCTCCGGACAGCCCCGAATCGCACGAGAAATTCCGCGCCAAGATGAAGTTTCCGTTCGACCTCCTGAGCGATCCGGACAAGAAGGTCTGTACGCTATTCGATGTCATTCGCGAGAAGAGCATGTATGGCCGCAAGTTCATGGGCGTCGAGCGCAGCACGTTTCTCATTGACGCCGCCGGCGTCCTGCGCGAGGAATGGCGCAAAGTGAAAGTCACCGGCCACGTCGATGCCGTTCTCGAAGCCGCCCGCAAACTCTAGGAGCCGAGCACTCCTTGAGATCTCGCGACCGCAAACCCGAACATCGCATCTTCGTTCTCGACACGAATGTGTTGATGCACGACCCCGCGGCGATCTTCCGCTTCGAAGAGCACGACATCTTTCTCCCCATGGTGGTGCTTGAGGAACTCGATGCCGGGAAGAAGGGCCTCACCGAAGCAGCACGCAATGTGCGTCAGGTCAGCCGCTTTCTCGACGAACTGATGCATGGCGCCAGCAAGGCGCAGATCGATCAGGGTCTCGTGCTCCCGTCGGGCCGGCAAGGCAACCACGGCAAGAAACCGTCCTCGGGCCGGCTCTACTTTCAGACGCGGCAACTGGACAGCGGACTGCCGGCGTCGCTCCCCGGCCAGAGCGCGGACAATGCGATTCTCGGCCATACGCTGGCGCTGTCGCGCGAACACGCGCACGCACGCGTCACGCTCGTATCGAAAGATATCAACCTGCGCATCAAGGCAGCGATCATCGGCATCCAGGCCGAAGACTATTACAGCGACAAGACCATCGAGGACGCCGACCTGCTGTTCACCGGAACGCAGGCCTTGCCGGCCGATTTCTGGGAGAAACAGAGCGCGGGTCTCGAGTCATGGCAGGACCATGCGCGCACCTTCTATCGGATACGCGGCGAGATTAGCCGCAACTGGCAGGTCAACCAGTTCCTCTACCAGCCTGCCGAGCAGGGTATCGAAGCGATTGTGCGCAGCAGGACGGACGACGTTGCCGTGATCGAGCTCACGCAGGATTATCGTCATGAAAGGCGTGGCATATGGGGCATCACGGCGCGCAATCGGGAACAGAACTTCGCACTGAATCTGCTGATGGACCCGGAGATCGACCTGGTGACCGTGCTTGGCCCGGCCGGCACCGGCAAGACGCTGCTCGCGCTCGCGGCGGGTCTCGCCCAGACGCTGGAAGGCAACCGCTACAGCGAAATCATCATGACGCGCGTGACCATCCCGCTCGGCGAAGACATAGGCTTTCTGCCGGGTACGGAGGAAGAAAAGATGGAGCCCTGGATGGGCGCGCTCATGGACAATCTCGAGGTGCTGACGCAAAGCCAGGAAGGCGGCAATTGGGGGCGCGCCGCGACCAATGATTTGCTGCGCAACCGCATCAAGATCCGCTCGCTCAATTTCATGCGCGGCCGCACCTTCCTCAATCGCTTCCTCATCGTCGACGAGGCGCAGAATCTGACGCCCAAACAGATGAAAGCGGTAGTGACTCGCGCCGGCCCAGGCACGAAAATGATCTGTCTCGGCAACATCGCGCAGATCGACACGCCATACCTGACCGAAACCACCTCAGGCCTCACTTATGTCGTCAATCGGTTCACGGGCTGGGCCCATTCCGGGCACATTACGCTGGCGCGCGGCGAGCGCTCGAGGCTTGCAGACTATGCTTCCGATATTCTCTGACCGATCATTCGCGGATCAAAAGCCTGAATTGTGAGAACTTAGCCACCCGGTCCCGGTCGAATCCGCCACATCCACCCTGTGTACCCTCAGCCCGTGGCACGAATCATCGCAATGCTGGTTTCCTGCGCGCTCGCGCTGGCGAGTTTCAGCGCAGACGCGGCCCCGGGAGACGAACTGCCCGATATCGGCACACCCGCCGACGCGACGCTCACGCAGAACGACGAGTATCAGATCGGGCTCATGGTGATGAAGGGCCTGCGCGATGCGGGCGAGATCCTCGAGGACCCGGAAGCCTCCGAGTACCTGCAGACCATCGGATCGAGACTCGCAAGTCACGCCCCCGAGGGCCACGTGCCCTTTCAGTTCTTCATCGTCAAGGATCACCAGATCAACGCGTTCGCGCTGCCGGGGGGCTTCGTTTGCGTCAACGCCGGGCTCGTGCTTGCGACGGCCAACGAGAGCGAATTGGCGGGCGTCATGGCCCACGAAATTGCCCACGTCACGCAGCGGCACATCACGCGTGGCATTCGCGCGCAGAATAAGAACAGCCTGGTGTCCGCGGCCGCCCTGCTCGCCGCAATTCTGATCGGGGCCGCCACCGGCAGTGCGGATGCCGCACAGGCGGGCATTGTCATCGCGCAGGGCACAGCCGCCCAGCAGCAGATCAATTTCACGCGAGCCGCCGAATACGAAGCGGATCGGGTCGGCATCGGCTTCATGGCCGCCGCGGGCTACGATCCGCAGTCGATGCCTACGTTTTTCGATACGTTGAATCGCCGCAGCGGCGGACCAGGCAAAGTACCCGAGTTCCTGCAGGATCATCCCGTTACGAGCAACCGCATAGCGGAGGCGAAGAATCGCGCGGAGCAGATGCCGAAGGTGCGCGCCACCGACAGCGTGAGCTTCGCACTCGTGCGCGAGCGGCTGCGCGTGCTGTCACTGCCCGAGGGTGCGGATCCGGTTGAAGGCTACCGGCGCGCCACGACCGGCATCATCATGAGCGATGACAGCCGTAATTATGGCGAGGCGCTCGCGTCTATTTCCGCCGGACGTGCCGAGGCCGCCATCAACGCGCTCAACGACCTCATCAAGCGCCACGACGATGTGATCCTGTATCGAGTGGCACTCGGTCAGGCGCAGACAAAAGCCGGTGATCTCGACGGCGCCCGCCGGAGCTTCAGTGCCGCCATGAGTCTTTTCCCGCGAAACATTCCGCTGACCGTGCGCTACGCCGAAACGCTCATGCATGCCGGCCAGGCCGACATGGCCCACCACATCCTCCTCGACCTCTTCAATGTGGTGCCGCCAACGCCGGAACAGATCCGGCTCACGGCGCTCGCCGCCAACAGCGCCGGCGACGTGGCGGATGCCTACTACTACATGTCCGAGTATCACATTGCGGGCGGGGAGCTCGCGCTCGCGGCAGGCCAGCTGCAAATGGCGCTGGCCGTGCCGAAACTCTCGCAGATTCAGCGTGC
>JBGPLJ010000026.1:0-19954 GCA_041486385.1 Steroidobacteraceae bacterium | reverse complement strand
GCCGCCGAAGGCTTCGCGCTCAGCGCGTCGAATCTTTCGGGCACGGTGCTGTTCACGCAAACGGATAACTTCGACATGAACGCACTGCGTGTGTTTGTCGATAATCCGGGTGCGGGTGGTACGGCGGGCGTCTACGACGCGGCGTTCGACACGGCGATCAACATCAACACGCTCGCGATCGACACGAGTGTCACGGTGTTCATCGTCGCGAATACGCCGCCGAGTGCGGGTAACAACTCGTACGCCAACGTGCGTCTGCGCGGGCAGGCGGCGGTCGCTGGCACCAACGGAGCGACCCTCGAAGTGGCGAACACCACGGGCGACAACCCGGCGGCGGTGGATGTCCTCTTCGGCGACACGGGCAATGACGGCATCGAAACCGCTGACGATCAGTACGCGGTGCAGTCGGCGTCGCTTACCATCCAGAAGACGTCGAGCATCATCAGCGATCCCTTCAACGGCGCGGGTCCGAATCGCCTGGCGGTGCCGGGTGCGGTGATGGAGTACGTGGTCACGATCACCAACAGCGGCTCGGTGTCGGCGACCGGCGTGCAGATCCAGGACGCCCTCGATGGGAACCTCACGTTCGCCACGGGCCAGTTCAACTCTGGCGCGTCGGACGTGCAGATCGTCGTTGCGGGCGGTCCGCCAAGCTTCTGTGTCGCTGAGTCCGGCGCCGATACCAACGGTGACGGCTGCAGCCGTGCGGGCCAGACGCTGACGGTCAATCCGACCGCCGGCATCACGGTCGCAAGCGGCGGCGCAGCACAGGCGGCGGTGATCCGCTTTCGCGTGACGATCAAGTAGCGAACGCAAGTTCGACTCGATCATGAGTCCGCGAGCCGCATGGTGGCGGCTGCCGGGCGCGTGGTGGGACGCGAAGTCGTCACGCCCCACGTTGCAGCGGTGGCGCGAGCCTGAGATTGATACTCCGGAACGCCGGGGCGGCGGGGATCGCAAGATCTCCGCCGCCTCTTCGGCGTTTCTGCGGGTAGCGATCCTCACATTCGGCGCGCTACTGGCCGGACTCCAGGGATCGTTGGCGAAAGCTCAGACAGTGACTGCGCCGGGCACTGTCATACGCAATTCATCGCTCCTGTCTTTCGACCGCGCTCTGGGCGTTTCCGATTCCGTGCGCAGCAATGAAGTTGTCACCATCGTTGCTCCAGCGCGCTCACGGGCCGCGATTCAGTTCTCCCGCACGGTGGCATCGGGAGCAGGTTCGCCAACGACGAGCGGTCCGACCTCGTGTCAGACCGCGAACGGCTATCAGGTTCTCGCAAATCCCATCCTGATTGGCGGCCAGGCGCTCGATCCGACGCAGGCCGTGCCGATGGCCGCGACGCAGATGTTCCACGGTGGCGAGCCGTTCTTCATTCACGTCACCGATCACGATCGCAACCGCGACGCGCAGGTGCTCGACGTCGTTGACGTGCGGGTCAGGTCCGTCGCCACGGGCGACACCGAGACGCTGCGGCTCACCGAGACCGGCCCGAATACGGGTGAATTTGTCGGCTACGTTCCCTCGACCATCGGCGCCGCGGCGCCAGGCGACTGCACGCTGCAGGTTGCACTACAGAGCAATGTCACGGTCAACTATGTCGATCCGCTCGATGCAACAGACGCTGTTCAGGACATTGCGGCGCTCGATCCGGTCGGCCTCGTTTTCAATTCGCAGTCGGGCGCCGCCATCAATGGCGCACGGGTCCAGATTGTGGACGCGACGACCGGACAGCCTGCGATTGTGTACGGCGACGACGGTATCAGTATCTTTCCGTCTCAGGTCGTGACGGGCGGACAGGCGACGGACTCCTCCGGCACGCTCTACACATTTGCACCAGGGCGCTTTCGCTTTCCGGTGGTAGCGGCGAACAGCATGTACCGGCTCGTCGTGAGTCCGCCGAGCTTGTTGGCATTTCCGTCGGCGGTAAGCATTGCGCAGTTGCAGACGCTGGCAGGCGCTCCGTTCCGGCTGAACGCGGGCTCGTTCGGCAACGGCTATCAGGTGAATACGCCGCCGGCCGTCAATATCGACGTTCCGCTCGACCCGACCGGCACCTCGCTCACGGTCGACAAGTCGACACCCACGGCCATCGCCGCAATCGGCGACTTCATACAGTACAGCGTGTCGGTGGAAAACTCCGGCACGACCGGCGCGTTCCCGTCAGTCGTTACGATCGACACCTTGCCCGCCGGCACGCGCTATGCGCGCGGTTCGACCCGGATCAACGATGCGCCGGCCGCCGATCCGACGATCGATGCGACGGGCCGGGTGCTCACCTTCACCACCGGCAACCTCGCACCCGGCGCGCGCTTCACGCTGCGCTATGTCGTCGAGTTGACCAGTGGCGTGCACGCCAGGGAAATCACGAACGAAGTTCGGGCCATTGGTTTTGGCAACGTCGCGTCCAATCGCGCGAACGCCACTGTGCAGATCCGCAACGAACTCTTTCAGGACGCAGCGGTGATCACTGGCCGCATCGTGCAGGGCGCCTGCCCGATCGATGCCAGCCATGCGGATGGCGTCGAAGGCGTGCGCGTCTATCTCGAGGACGGCCGTTACGCTGTGACCGACAAGGACGGCAAATATCACTTCGAGGGCGTGCCGCCCGGCTCGCACGTCGTGCAGATGGACGTCGATACCGTGCCGCCTACTCTGCGCCCCGTCGAGTGCGGTGAGCGCGCCCGATTTGCGGGGCGCGCCTATTCGCAGTTTGTCGACCTGCGTGGCGGCGCGCTCTGGCGGGCGGATTTCACGCTGACGCCGCGACCCGCGCCAGCCGGCGCAGCGACGCTGCGCCTGCGGACTGTCGTGAATGGTGATGGCAGCAAACTGGCCATCGCGCTGCCCCTCGACGTCACGGGTGTTGCTATCGGCAAGCTCCGCGTGCTCGTGATGCTGCCGACAGGCATCAACTACATTCACGGCAGTGCGCAACTCGGCGGCGCAACGATTGACGATCCGACCGGCAGCGATTCCGTGCTGAGCTTCGCTCTCGGTGAGGCGCCGGCGCCCTACAGCAAGGAGTTGCGCTTCGAAGCGGAACCGGGTGCGGGCGCGCGCGGCGCGTTGACGCTCAAGGCCGTCGCGCTCTTTGACACGCCGACTGCGAGCAATCAGCGGACGGCGCCGACGGAGAATGCGATTGAACGCGGCGCCGCGATCGTGCAATCGGCCCACTACGTGTTTGTGCCGCGCTTCGACGTGCTCGGCACTGACCTCACCGCGGCCGATCGCATGGAACTCGATCGGATTGCGCGCGACTGGCATGGCGTAAACGCCATCAAGGTACATGCCGTCGGCCACACCGACAGCACGCCGATCTCGCCGCGCAATCGAACGCTCTACGTCGACAACAATGAACTCTCGCTTGCACGTGCCCGCAGCGTCGCCGATTATCTGCGCGAGAAGCTGGGTCTCGATACCGGTCAATTTGAAATCGAAGGCCGCGGTTCCGACGAGCCGCTCGCGCTCGGCAAGGACGCGGCAAGTCTTGCGAAGAATCGGCGCGTCGAGGTGTCGATCACCGGATTGAAGCCCGTATCCGACGGCAGCTTGACCGTCACCCAGGGCGAGAGCGCGCCACAAAGCGTCGCTACCACTGGAATCATTGTCTACAGCCAGCTCCCGGGCCAGCGCGGCCACGAACGGGAGGAGGCACCCGAGGCGGCCGCGGTGCAGGCAGCGCCGGCTCTCAGCTCGCCCGCGGTCGCCTGGATCGCCCCCGTAAAGGATTTCAATCCGCCGATTCCGAGCCTCAAGGTCGCGGTCGAACACCTCTACGATCAGAAAGTGCAGTTGCTCGTCAACGGCATCCGCGTCAGCGACGTGACTTTCGACGGGGCAACAGCGGACAGCAACAAGACGTTTGCCGTGAGCCGCTGGCGCGGTGTGGCGCTTACCGAAGGTGACAATCGGCTGACCGCCGTCGTCGTCGATGACGGTGGCCACGAAGTGAGCCGCCTCGAGCGCGACATTCACTACTCCGGCGGGCCCGTGCGGGCGGAGTTCCTCGCTGACCAATCGCATCTGGTTGCCGATGGCCGCACGCGCCCCGTGCTCGCTCTGCGCCTTTTCGACAATGCAGGGCATCCGGCGCGCCGCGGAACCGTCGGCGTCTTCAGTGTCGCGCCGCCGTATCGGTCGTGGTGGGAAGTCGCAACCCTGAACGACAATCAGCTGGTGGCGGTCGGTAATCGCGAGCCCACCTATACCGTTGGTGACGACGGCATCGCCGAAATCGAGCTCGAGCCAACGTCCGAGACCGGCACCGTGGTGCTGAGCTTGCGTTACAACGAACGCCAGTCACAGGAGATACGCGCCTGGCTCAAGCCGGCGGCACGCGACTGGATCATGGTCGGCATCGCGGAGGGGAGCGGCGCGTATCACACGCTCTCCCAGAACATGCAGGCGGCGGCGGACGCCGGACACGAGGAGGGCTTCGATGATCAGGGGCGTGTCGCTTTCTTCGCCAAGGGACGCATCAAGGGCGAATATCTGTTGACGCTTGCGTACGACAGCGCGCGCGATACCACAGCTGCGCGCGATCGGCTGCGCGGCACCATCGAGCCCGACCGGTACTACACGCTCTATGGCGATGGCAGCGAGCAACGCTTCGAGGCGGCGAGTCAGCGCAAGCTCTACGTCAAGCTCGAACGCAATCAGTTCGTGGCGCTCTTTGGCGACTACGACACCGGACTCAATGTCACCGAGCTCACGCGCTATAGCCGCAGCATGAATGGTGTGCGCACCGAGTACGGCAACGAACATGTCGCTGTCGTAGCCTTTGCGGCACGCACCGATCAAACCTACGTGAAGGACGAGCTCGAGGGCGATGGCACATCCGGCCTCTATCACCTCTCGCGCTCACCGCTTGTCATCAATAGCGAGAAGCTGCGCATCGAAGTGCGCGACCGATTTCATTCCGAGCGCGTCCTCGACACACGGCCGCTCGCGCGTTTCCTCGACTATGAGATTGATTACCTCGCGGGCACCGTATTCTTCAAAGAGCCCGTAGCGAGCCGCGATCCCGAGTTCAATCCGGTGTTCGTCGTCGCGGAATACGAGACTCAGGCGACCGCCTCCGAGAAGACCACCGCGGGTGGCCGCGCCGCGCTCAAGTTTGCCGCGGGCAAGGTGGAGGTGGGGGCCAGTTTCGTCAATGAAGGTGCTGCGCAGGGCGATGGCAAGGTCGGCGGAGCGGACCTGCGCTGGACGCCGGTGCCCGGAACGGAGCTGCGCGCGGAAGTTGCGCGGAGCGAGTCCGACGATCCCGCTCGCGCCGCGCGCGCCAACGGCTATCTCGTCGAGATCAAGCACGTCTCCGATCGGCTCGAGGCACACGCTTACGCCCGCGAGCAGGATTCAGGCTTCGGTATCGGTCAGCAGCCGGGGAGCGAAGCCGGCACACGCAAAGCTGGCGTTGATGGCCGCTACAAGCTGACGGAAAAGTGGGGCGTCGCGGCGGAGGCCTTCCGGCAGGACCAGCTCGGCACCGGCGCCGAGCGCACGATGGCGGACGGCGAAGTGCGCTATCAGACGCCGACGGCGAGCATTGGCGTCGGCCTGCGGCATGTTGACGACGCCGGCGTGGCCGGCGCGGAGCAGCGCTCAGAGGCAGGCTATGCCACCGGCAGTGTCGACGTGCTCGGCGGCCGTGTGACCCTGCGTGGCGCGCTCGATGCGACGCTCAACTCACACGACTCGAGCATCGACTATCCGCAGCGCTCGACGGTCGGCGTCGATTACCACCTGAAGCCGGACGCCACGCTCTTTGCCGAATACGAACATGCCGATGGCGCCAATATCCAGAGCGACATGACGCGCGTCGGCGTGCGCGCGACTCCGTGGAACCGTGCGCAGCTGCGTAGCAGCCTGACCCAGGAATCGACGGAGTACGGGCCGCGCACTTTCGCGAGCGCCGGCCTCACGCAGGGCTGGCAGATCAACAAGCATTGGGCGCTGGACGCCGGTGTGGACCAGTCCAATACGCTGCGCGATGCGCGCACCATCCCATTCAATCCGAATGCGCCCCTCGCTTCGGGCACTGTCAACGACGATTTCTTCGCGACTTTTCTCGGCGTGCTCTATCGCAAGAGCGACTGGACGTTCACGTCGCGGATGGAGCTGCGCAATTCGGATCTGGAAAAGCGCGTGACCTACGCCGGCGGGTTTTATCGTGAGCCGATCGCCGGGCAGGCGTTGAGCATGACGGCACTCATCACGCGGAGCGATCTCACGGCTGGCACCGACACGCTGATGAGCGACGTGCGCTTCTCCTGGGCCTACCGGCCGGTCGACAAACGCTGGATGCTGCTCGATCGACTCGATCTCATCTACGACGACCGCTCGGCGGTTACCGGCATTGAGGACAGCCGCCGCGTCGTCAACAACATGAATGCCAACTGGCAGCTCGACGACCGCACGCAGCTCGGTGTCCAGTACGGCTCGCGCTACGCGCGCTCGACTTTCGACGGTGTCGCCTACGACGGTTACAGCGATCTCGCCGGGCTCGATCTGCGGCGCGACCTGAGCCGCAGGTACGATATCGGCGTGCATGCGACGGTTCTTCACTCCTGGGAGGCGCACACCGCGGAGTACGCGGTAGGCGTCGATCTCGGCATCAGCTTCGCGCGCAACGTCTGGGTGTCATTTGGCTACAATCTGATCGGTTTCAACGATCGAGATTTCTCGGCGGCGCGCTACACCGACCAGGGCCCATTCATTAAACTGCGGATCAAGGCCGATCAAGACAGCTTCAAGGATGTGGGCTTTGACCTCCGTGGCACAGCGGGGCCCTGACAGCGGGTCCGATTTCAGCGAGATTCTCGGAGCGAGCGGCCCGCTGGCCGAGCGCATTCCGGGCTTTGCCGTGCGCGCAGCCCAGCAGGACATGGCCCATTGGGTGGGCACCGCGCTCGCGGAGCTGTCGACGCTCGTCGTCGAAGCGGGCACCGGCACGGGCAAGACGTACGCCTACCTCGTCCCGGAGCTCCTGTCGGGCCGGCATGTGATCGTCTCGACCGGTACCCGCACACTTCAGGATCAGCTCTTTCATCGCGACCTGCCGACCGTTTCCGGCGCGCTCGGCCGCCCGGTGCAAGTCGCCGTACTCAAAGGCCGTACGAATTACCTTTGCCTGCACCGGCTCGACCTGGCGACGCGCAACGCGACGCTGGAATTCGGCGCTGGCGCCCGAAAGTCGCTGGAACGGGTGCGCCGCTGGTCGGTCGCGACGCGCACGGGTGAACTGAGTGAGCTGCCGGATCTGCCGGACCAGGATCCCGTCTGGCCCTACGTGACATCGACGCGCGAGAACTGTCTCGGCAGCGAATGTCCCGAATACAGTCGTTGCCATGTGATTGCCGCGCGCCGTGAGGCGCAAGCCGCGGATATCGTGATCGTGAACCATCACCTCCTGCTCGCGGACCTCGCGCTGAAGGAAGAAGGCTTTGGGGATCTCCTGCCCGGCACCGACGCCCTGATCATCGATGAGGCGCATCAGATTCCGGACACGGCGGGTCAGTTCTTCGGGCTCACGCTCGGTTCGCGCCAGGTGGTGCAGCTCGCGCGTGATGCCGTGGCGGAATTTACGGCGAACGCCATCAAGGCCGAGGAACTCGCGACGGTCATCCAGGGGCTCGACACCAGCATTGCGCAGATTTCGCGCGCGCTCGGCCGCCCCCAGCGGATCGACTGGCAGCAGGTCGACGATGCGGTGATCGAACGTCTGAACGATCTTAGTGTCGATCTCGCCAATATTGCACGGGGTCTCGAAGCGCTCGGCGCGGGAGCGGGCGTGGGCAACTGTGCGCGGCGCGCGCTCGAAGTCAAGGCTCAGCTCGATCGGTTTCTCGCCCTCGGGGCGGACAGCGGCCTGCGCTGGGTCGACGTGCACACGCGCGGCTTCACCCTGGTGTTCACGCCTTTCGAAGTTGCGGACCGCATGCGCGAGCTGATCGCGGCGCGGCCCGCGGCGTGGATCTTCACTTCGGCGACGCTGGCGGTCGGCAGCAGTTTCGAGCACTTCACGCGCAGGCTCGGGCTCGACAACGCGCGCACCGTGCAGATTGAGAGTCCCTTCGATTACGCGCGGCAAGCGCGGCTCTACCTGCCGCCGATCGAGGGCGATCCGAACGACCCGGCGCACACGGCGCGCGTGATCGATGCCGCATGGCCGCTGGTGCTGGCAGCCGGCGGCCGGTCGTTTCTTCTGTTCACCAGCCACCGCGCACTGACCGAGGCGGCACGCCTCCTGCGCGCGCGGCCCGACCACGATCGATTTCCGCTGCTCGTGCAGGGTGAAGCGCCCCGTGAAGTGCTCCTCCGGCGTTTTCGCGAACTCGGCAATGCTGTGCTGCTCGGCGCGGCGAGTTTCTGGGAGGGCGTCGACGTGAAGGGCGACGCCCTGTGCGTCGTGGTCATCGACAAGCTGCCGTTCGCGTCCCCGGAGGATCCCATCTTGAAGGCTCGCATCGAAGGCATCCGGCGCAGTGGCGGCAATCCGTTCGCCGAACATCAGTTGCCCGAGGCTGCGCTGGCGCTCAAGCAGGGAGCCGGCCGCTTGATTCGCGACGCGGCGGACTTCGGCGTGATTGCGATCTGTGATCCGCGCATGACGACGAAGTCCTACGGCCGCATGCTGCTGAAGAGTTTGCCGCCCATGCCAGTGGTGCGCACGGAGGCCGAAGCAACCGGATTCCTCGAGGAGCGTCTTGCCAGCCGGCGGTAATGACAGGCGCTGGTTGGCTCCCATGCGAGAATGCCCGGCATGAAACTGCTGGCGATCGATACGGCGACAGAAGCCTGCTCTGCGGCGCTGCTGTACGGAGCGAGCTTCCTCATGCGCTATGAGGAGCCGGGCCGGGGACATGCCGAGCGCATCTTGCCCATGGTTGATGAAATCCTGGCGGAGTCGGGCGTGAGTCTTGCGAGCCTCGATGCGATTGCCTTCGGACGGGGTCCCGGCGCGTTCACGGGTCTCAGAATCGCGGCGGGCGTCGTGCAGGGTCTGGCATTCGGTGCGGACCTGCCTGTCCTTCCCGTCTCGAATCTCGCGGCCCTGGCGGAACGCGCTTTCCTCGAATCCGCGGCGAGCGCCGTGCTGGTGTGCATCGATGCGCGGATGGCGGAGGTCTATTGCTGCGCGTACCGAAGATCGGCTGACGCCGCGCAAGAGCTCGGGCCCGAGCGCGTCATGAGCCCCGCGCAAGTGCAAATCATCCCGTCCTCGGTCGAGGGCGGCGCCTGGTTTGGCGCGGGCACGGGCTTCGGCGCGTACCCGCAACTGGGGCCCCGGCTCGGGCTTTTGCCGTCCAGCATTGACGGTGCGATGCTGTCTCGCGCCCAGGAGATCGCGCGCATCGGTGCGCGCGACTGGGCCGCTGGCCGCGCACTGCCAGCCGAGGAGGCGCTACCGGTCTATTTGCGCGATCAGGTCGCCGTGATGCCGCGCCCTTAACATGCCTGTCACCGAAATCCGCTGTAATTTCGCGGTCACAAATCTGTCACGACATGTCAAACAGCACCATTCTGATCGTTGAAGACGAGCAACCGATCCGCGACATGGTCGCCTTCGGCTTGCGACGCGCCGGCTTCGATGTCCGTGAGGCCGCGGATAGCCGCGCGGCGCGCGCACAGCTCGCCGATCGGCGGCCCGATCTGATGCTGATCGACTGGATGCTGCCCGACATGAGCGGGCTCGAGCTCACGCGGCTCATCAAGCGCGACAAGGAGACTGCCGAGATACCGATCATCATGCTGACGGCGCGGGCTCTCGAGCAGGACAAGGTCGCGGGGCTTGACAGCGGTGCCGACGACTACATCACCAAGCCTTTTTCCGCGCGCGAACTGGTTGCTCGTATCCATGCGGTGCTTCGGCGGGGCGCCGGCGCGGCGGGCGGCGATACGCTTGAGATCGAGGGCCTCACGATCGATCAGGCGAGCCACCGCGTCTCGGTCGGCGAGCGCACGGTGAGCCTCGGGCCGACCGAATATCGATTGCTGCAGTTCTTCAGCACCCACCCAGACCGCGTCTTCACGCGCGCACAGCTTCTTGATCGCGTCTGGGGTGGCAACGTCTATGTCGAGGAGCGCACGATCGACGTGCACATCCGGCGCCTGCGCAAGGCGCTGGAAGAACATGGCTATGACCGATTCGTGCAGACCGTGCGCGGTTCGGGGTATCGTTTCTCAACCCGTCTCGCCTGACACGGCGCGCGCAGCATGAATTCCGCCTGGTCCTACGTGATCGCACGAGTGGCCCTGACGCTTGGCCTCGCGGCGTTGGGCGGCTGGATATTTGGCGGCATCGGCTGGTGGCTGGCCGCGGTCGGTGGCGGTTATCTCGCCTATCACCTCATCAGTCTTTACCGGTTGAACCGCTGGCTCCGCAATCGGGCGCTCATCGAGCCACCGAATGTCGGCGGTATCTGGGGTGAAGTCATCGCCCAGATCGTGCGTCTCGATCGCCGCAAGCGCTTTCACAAACAGCGTTTCATCCGGGTGTTCCGCGAACTGCGGCGCTCCGCCGCGGCGATGCCCGACGGCGTGCTCATGCTGACGCCGGCGCGGGAGATTCAATGGTTCAATCGAACCGCGCGGCGCCTCCTCGACTTGAAGCCAAAGCTCGACATCGGCCTCAGAATCGACAACCTGATCCGTGTCCCGGAGTTTCTGCGCTATCTCGAGGAGGGCAAGTTCGAGTCGTCGGTGGTCGTGCCGGTGCACGCGGAGGGCGGCACGATGCTGTCGCTGCAGATCGTGCCTTACGGCGAAGGCGGCCAGTTCCTCTTTGCGCGCGATGTCACCCGGCAATCGCAGGTCGAAGCGATGCGGCGTGATTTCGTCGCCAATGCCTCGCATGAGTTGCGCACGCCGCTTACCGTGATCATGGGATACCTCGACACGCTCGCCGAGGATCCGGGTCTTGACGACGCCTGGCAGGCGCCGCTCGCCGAGATGCGCCGCCAGGCGGACCGCATGAACAGCATCCTTCGGGACCTGCTGGAGCTGTCGCGGCTCGAGGCCGCAGGCAGTACGGCGGGAGACGAGCCGGTCGACGTCGGCGGGCTTCTCTCGCTCCTGCGCAAGGAGGCGCTGGCAGCGGCTTCGCGTCCGCGAGAAATCATCCTGCAGCTCGAGAGCGACGCGCAGTTGCGTGGCACCGCGAGTGAGCTGGAGTCGGCATTCGCGAACCTCATTCAGAACGCAGTGCGCTACACGCCCGACAACGGCCGCATCGAGATCCGCTGGTGGACCGATGCCGCGGGCGGCCATGTCGCCGTCAGCGATAACGGGATCGGGATCGCTCCCGAACATCTGCCGAGAATCACCGAGCGCTTCTATCGCGTGGACCCGGGTCGCTCGCGCGCGACCGGTGGCTCGGGTCTCGGGCTCTCGATCGTCAGGCACGCGCTGCAACGGCATGGGGCGGAACTGCAAATCGTGAGCGAAGAGGGCAAGGGCAGCACGTTCACCTGTCATTTCCCGCCTGAACGCGTGCTTGCGAAGCCCCAGCGTGCCGCCGGATGAGCACATGGCCATTGATCGTTCGCGCCGGCGCCGCTAGATTGGCGCGGCACTCACGCTGACGGAACCTTATCTTCCATGGAAACCGCCGACCTTTCGCACCATATTTCGCGCCGCTTCAACGAAGACCTGGAAAGCGTCCGCGCCAGGGTTCTCGCCATGGGCGGTTTCGTCGAGGACCAGCTGCAAAAAGCGGTCACGGCGCTGGTGGAGGCGGACAGTGTGCTCGGGCAGGAAGTGGTCGTTGGGGATCGCAAGGTCAACGACATGGAAGTGGCCATCGACGAGGAATGCAGCCGCATCCTCGCGACGCGCTCACCGGCCGCGGGCGACCTCAGGGTGATCGTCGCCATCATCAAGACCATCACCGATCTTGAACGCATTGGCGATGAGGCCGACAAGATCGGCGCCATTGCTGCCCGTCTCGCCAGCATGGAGCGGCCGGCGGACAAGTATCGGGAGGTCAAGCACCTCGGACGTCAGGTCGAGCAGATGCTGCACGACGCGCTCGATGCATTCGCGAGGATGGACGCCAAGGCCGCGCTGCGCGTGGCGCGCGAGGATCGCACCGTCGACGAGGAGTACGACGCGATCCAGCGCCAGTGCATCACTTTCATGATGGAGGATCCGCGCCAGATCCGGCGTGCGCTCGATGTCATGTGGGTCGTGCGCGCCCTCGAGCGGATCGGCGATCACGCCAAGAACCTCTGTGAATACGTGATCTACATGGTGCACGGCAAGGACGTGCGCCACACCCACATCGATGACATCGAGCGCGAGATCAGCTCGCGCAGCAGTTGAGAGTCACAATGTCGCGTCGCATGGGGAATTTTGCAGGGTTCGGCGTGTGCGTGGCTCTCATGTCATACGCGCTGTATGTCCAGCACGCGCTTTTTCTTGACCCCTGTCCGCTGTGCATCTTTCAGCGGCTCGCGGTCATCGCGCTTGGCATCGTCTTTCTGATCGCGGGACTCCACAATCCCGCCGCGCTCGGCGCGCGCGTCTACGCGGCATTGATCGGGCTCGCGTGCCTCGCCGGCGCCGGTGTTGCCGCGCGCCATGTCTATATTCAGCATCTGCCGCCGGACCGTATTCCCGCCTGCGGCGCGCCGCTCGATCAGCTGCTGCAGTTCCTGCCGTTGCAGGAAGTCATCGCGAAGGTGCTCCACGGCGACGGGGAGTGCGCCAAAATCGACTGGACCTTCCTCGGACTCTCCATGCCCAACTGGGTGTTGATTGTCCTGCTGGCGCTTGGGACTGCTGGCGTCTGGAACAACCTGCGAAGGCAGCTCACGGTATAATTAAACTGCTTGTGAGATATACGGCGTATCGCACAGATTTATAAGCAAATATTCTCTAAACCGTAGCCGAACTGTCACATTCCCGCGCGAAGCTGGCTGGCGCCATCAGGGGAGCAGCGCATGACAGCTCACGGCATACATCCCGGGTTTCATCTCCGTTCCGTCTTCCTCTCGGACCTGCATCTTGGATTTCGCGGTTGTGCCGCGGAGTTACTGACGGACTTCCTCGAGCGGGCTCGCATCGACCATCTTTACCTCCTCGGCGATATCCTCGATGTTTCGAGTCTGCGTCGCGGGTTCTACTGGCCAAAGTCCCACAACGGGGTGGTGTCAGCGATTCTGCATCACGCACGCAGTGGCACGCGCGTTGTGTATGTGCCCGGCAATCACGATGAAGAGCTGCGCGCATTTGCCGGCGCCACGTTCGGCGGCGTCGCGATCCACGGCGAATACGTGCACACGACCGCGCTGGGGAAGCGTCTATGGTTGACGCATGGCGATCAATTTGACGGCGTCGTCAGGTGCAGCCCGCTGCTCGCGCGACTGGGTACCGGCATTTACGATTTCCTGCTCGGCCTGAATCCGTTGATCAATGCGCTGCGCAGGTTCTGCGACCTGCCTCAAGGTTCGCTGGCAGCGTTTCTCAAGGTTCGCGTGGGCTCCGCCCGGCGCTACATCGAGAGTTTTGAACACGCTGTTGCGCATGAAGCGCGGCGCCGCGAGTTTGACGGCGTCGTCTGCGGTCACATCCATCACGCGGCGCTGCGCGAGATCGGCGGCGTGCTCTATTGCAACGACGGCGATTGGGTGGAAAGCCGTACGGTTCTCGTCGAGGATTTTGCCGGACGCTTGAGTCTCATGCGCTGGCCCGAGCAACGCGCTCAGCTGTACCCAGCGTTGGCGCACGCACCCAGGTTGCTGGACGCGGCTTGACGCTGCGGCGCAGCGCGTTTTTCTCACTCTTATATATGGTCCGCAAGCCCTGCTTGCTGAATCCTTGTTCAGCCTCGGAAGTGCGGCGCGTGCGCGCTCAGGTCTTCAGCAGCAGCCCGAGTACACGCTGGTGAATGTCTCGCACCATCTCGATGTCGGCAATGCGGCAGTGCTCGTTCACTTTGTGGATCGACGCATTGATCACACCGACTTCGACCACTTGTGCGCCGGTCGGCGAAATGAAGCGGCCGTCGGAAGTGCCGCCACCTGTGGTTTGCCGGGGCGTGAGTCCTGTCACCGCTTCGACCGCCGTGCTGACCGCTTGCGATAGCCGGCCCGGCGGCGTGTAGAAGGGCAGGCCGGAAACGAACCAGTCGATCGTGTACTTGACCTTGTGACGCTGCAGAATTTCCTCGACCGTGCGCTCAAGTTTTTCCAGCGTCTGTTCGGGTGACCAGCGCAGGTTGAAACGCGCCTTGAGCTCACCCGGAATCACATTCGGTGCGCCCGTGCCGGCGGAAATATTGGAGACCTGGAAACTCGTAGGCTGAAAGGATTCGTTGACGCGATCCCACTCGCGTGTTGCCAGCTCGGCGAGCGCGGGAGCGAGGGCGTGCACCGGATTGTCGGCGAATTGCGGATAGGCCACGTGACCCTGAGTTCCGTGGACGGTGAGGCGACCCGACAGCGACCCGCGGCGCCCGACCTTGATCGTGTCCCCGCATTGCTTTTCGCTCGACGGCTCACCCACCACGCACCAGTCGATCTTCTCGCCGCGTGCCTCGAGCACTTCGACCACGCGACGCGTGCCGTCGACCGACGGTCCCTCTTCGTCGCTCGTGATGAGAAACGCGATTGATCCGGCGTGCGCAGGGTTCTCGCGCACGAAGGCTTCCGTCGCGGTCACCATCGCGGCGAGTCCACTTTTCATATCGGCGGCGCCGCGGCCAAAGAGAACGTTGTCGCGGATCGTCGGAGTGAACGGATCGCTCTGCCACTCTTCGAGCGGTCCCGGCGGCACGACATCGGTGTGGCCGGCAAAGCAGAAGAGCGGGCCACCCTTGCCGCGTCGCGCCCAGAGATTGGCAACGGGCCCATATTGCAGCTTCTCGATCTGAAAACCGCAGGCGCCAAGCCGATCCGCGATCATTTCCTGGCAGCCGCCATCGGTCGGACTGATGGAAGGGCGGCTGATGAGGGACTTGGTGAGCTCGAGCGTTTCGGACATGGGGTCTAAGGCTACGGTTGCGTGGGGGCGGGCGCAATCACCTGTCATCTGCATGTCACACAAATAGCTCTCAATAGCCCACCTCGCGCCGCTGCGCCTGGGTTACGACAATCGAAGGAGAGTTACCGAGATGAAGAAGTTCAAAGGCTTGGCTGTTACTTGTGCGTCGCTCGCGCTGGGCGCATGGCTTGCGGGAAGTGCTACGGCTGCGGAAATTTCCGGCGCCGGGGCCACTTTCCCGTATCCGATCTACGCGAAGTGGGCGGAAGCGTACAAGCAAAAAACAGGCATCGGGCTCAACTACCAATCGATCGGATCCGGTGGCGGTATCAAGCAGATCAAGGCAGCCACCGTTACGTTTGGTGCGTCGGACATGCCAATGAAGCCGGACGACATCAAGAGCGCAGGCCTCGTGCAGTTTCCGATGATCATTGGCGGCGTGGTTCCGGTGGTCAATCTCCAGGGCGTCAAGCCCGGCGAACTCGTGCTCGACGGCGAGACGGTCGCCAAGATCTATCTGGGCGACATCGCGAATTGGAGCGACGCCCGAATCAGGAGCCTCAATCCCAAAGTGACGCTGCCGGATCAGGCCATCGCGCCGGTCTATCGTTCCGACGGGTCCGGGACCAACTTTCTCTTCTCCAATTATCTTTCCCAGCGAAGTTCCGATTTCGCGGCCAAGATCGGCGCGAACACTTCAGTGCAATGGCCCGTTGGGATCGGCGCCAAGGGCAACGAGGGTGTTGCGAACATGACCGCGCAAACGTCCGGCGCGATCGGGTATGTCGAGTACGCGTTCGCGAAGCAGAACAAGATGACGTTTGTCCGCATGAAGAATCGCGAGGGCAAGGTCGTTACGCCGCAGGCCAGCGCATTCCAGGCGGCCGCAGCGAATGCCGACTGGGCCAAGTCTGACAGTTACTATCTCATTCTCACCGACCAGGCCGGCGCGCAGAGCTGGCCGATCACTGGCGCAAGCTTCATTCTCATGTACCGGGAAGCCAAGGACCCTGTCGCGTCGGGCGCGGCACTGAACTTCTTTGCCTGGGCCTATGCCAATGGCGCTCCCCTGGCGCAGGAGCTCGACTATGTTCCGCTGCCGGCCGGGCTGGTGAAACAGGTCCAGCAGACCTGGCGGACGTCGATCGTGGCATCCGGAAAACCACTCTGGACCGGCAAGTAGATCGAGGCGTCGGCTGAACAAAAAAATGACAGGCCGAGCGTGACAGTACGCTCGGCCTGTCGATAATGACGGACATGGCGTCCAGCACGATTGCGGTTGAGTTGGCGCTGCGGCTGCAGCGCGAAGCGCGTTTCGAGCGCGCTTTTCGCTTGCTGACGCTGGCGTGCGCCTTGCTGGTGCTCGCGATACTGGGCGGCGTAGCGCTGGCGTTGGTCCACGGCAGCTGGCCGGCGCTGAAGACCTTCGGCTGGAGCTTTCTCGTACGCGAGATCTGGAATCCGGTCACCGACGAATACGGTGCACTGGCGCCCCTCTATGGAACGGTCGTCACGTCGCTCATTGCGATGTGCGTCGCGGTGCCGATTGCGTTTGGCATTGCCGTCTTTCTGACGGAGTCCTGTCCGCGCTGGCTGCGCCAGCCCATCAGTACCGCCATCGAATTGCTGGCGGCCGTACCGAGCATCGTATTTGGAATCTGGGGGCTCTTTGTGCTGGCTCCCATCCTGCAGCACACGGTGCAGCCGTGGCTCATCCACGCTGCCGCGCCGGTGCCCATCTTGAATCAGCTGTTCAAAGGTCCGCCGTTTGGAATCGGGCTGCTGACGGCGGGCCTGGTTCTGGCAGTGATGGTGCTGCCCTTCATCACGTCCGTCATGCGGGAAGTGTTCCTGATGACGCCCGTGTCGCTCAAAGAGGCCGCTTACGGCGTGGGAGCGACACAGTGGGAAGTCATCTGGGGAGTCGTGCTGCCAGCCTCACGCGCCGGCGTAATCGGCGGCATCATGCTCGGTCTGGGGCGCGCGCTGGGCGAAACGATGGCGGTGACGTTTGTCATTGGCAACGCCCACCGCATCAGCGGATCGCTGCTCGCGCCTGGAACGACCATTTCAGCCGCGATTGCCAACGAATTTACGGAGGCGGTCGGTGATCTATACACATCCTCGCTCCTGGCGCTCGGACTGTTGCTGTTTGCCATTACCTTCGTGATCATTGCGGCCGCGCGGCTGCTGCTCCTCAGGCTCGAAATGCGTACCCGACCCACGAAATGAAGAACTTCACCCGCCGCAAGATTCGAGGCGCACTGGCGCTGTGGGCATCCGGCGCCGCAACTGCCGTTGGCCTCGCGGCCCTGACGGCGATTCTCTGGACGCTGATTGCCCGTGGGTTCAAAGGCCTGTCCTGGGAAGTGTTCAGCGCCATGACACCGGCCCCGGGCAGCGAGGGCGGCCTTCTCAATGCGATTGTCGGCAGCCTCATCATGACTGGAATCGGCATTGCCATCGGTGCGCCGATCGGCATGCTGGCGGCGACCTATCTGTCGGAGTACGGCAAAGACAGCCGGTTGAGCACGGTCATTCGCTTCATCAACGATGTTCTGCTGAGCGCTCCGTCCATCGTTGTTGGGCTATTCGTCTACACGCTCGTCGTCGTGACGATGGGACATTTTTCCGCGATCGCCGGCGCGTTGTCTCTCGCCATCATTGCTATTCCGGTGACGGTGCGCACGACGGACGACATGTTGCGTCTGATTCCCGAGAGCATGCGGCAGGGCTCCGCTGCGCTCGGCGCTCAGCCGTGGCGCACGATCACCCAGATTGTCTATCCGGCGGCACGTAACGGCCTGCTGACGGGCGTCTTGCTGGCGATCGCGCGAATCGCAGGCGAAACGGCGCCGCTGCTGTTTACGGCACTCAATAATCAGTTCTGGAGCGCCAATCTGAATGCGCCGATGGCGAATCTTCCGGTGGTCATCTTCCAGTTCGCCATGAGCCCCTACCAGAACTGGCAAAGCCTGGCGTGGACTGGCGCGCTGTTGATTACCGCCTTCGTGCTCTTTCTCAGTGTGGCAGCAAGGATCATCGCCGGACTCTTTGGCGGCCGCGAACGCCGGGTGGAATAACGCGAACAGGGTCGTCGCGCTGTCTCATGGCCTCGACGCGTCAGGCAAAAAAAGAAACGGCCGCATCAAGTGATGCGGCCGTTCTTGCTACTTTTTATTGAGTTGGGTTAGGTGCCTGTCGCAATCAGAAGACCACCTGGGCCCACAAACCGACTTCATCGTACTTGCCATCGGCAACGCCGCCGATCGTGCCATTGCTCGTAGCGAAGGTTCCGTTCTCGACCTTGTCGTGCTTGTACACGAAGGCGATGTCGATATTCTTCCGCGGCTTGTAGGCGACGCCCACGTTGTAGTACTGATCCTTGAGCGCCGGTGTGAGGTCCTTCTTCGGTTTCGCTTCGTCATAGCGCGCGAAAGCGGAGACCTTGTCAGTGAAGTTGAACGCGCCCCAGCCGGAATAGCCGTCGGATTTGTCCGTGGCCGCGGCGGTCACCTGATTCCAGTCGTCCGCAGTGAAATACTCGGCCCCGACGCGAAACTTCGGAGCGACGTACGCGGCCAATGCCGTGAAGCGGTTTGCGGTGTGCCGTGCCGGCGTGGCGGAGCCCTCGACGTCCTTGCCGAGTTTTCCGGTGTAGAAACCGGCAGCGAGCGTGAGGCCTTTAATTGGCACGAAGGCCAGGCGACCCTCGGCATCGACGCTCTTCGACCGCGTCGGATTCTTGTAACCCGCACCGTTGATCAGCGACACCGCATAGCTGACCTTACCGTCCATGAATTTTCCACCGGCATGCAGGCCCCAATCCGCCGACGTGCCGAATTTCAACCGGTCGACGAGCACGTTCTCGACATAGCGATAGCCGTAGAGGTCTTCCACGAAAGGCACCCACGGCAGATCCGCCGAGCCGAGCCGGGCGACGAAGGCATCGGAGAGCTTCGCTTGCAGGTAGGCCTTCTTGATGAAGATCTGTGTCTGGCTGTCGTTGCTCACAAAGTTGAAATCGCTCGTCACGTTGGCGGACCAGACGTCGTCAAAGGTATGCGTGACGCCCAGATAGAAGCGCTTGACGTCGACGCCAGTGCCGGTCGCGGCGGAGTCGACGCCATCCGAATCCTGCCGAATATTCGTGAGATCGAGGTACGCCTTGCCGCTGACCGTGGTTTTTTCCTCGGGTGCGTTGTCCGCGCGTGCCGTCATGCTTATCGCAGCGATGCCGGCGAGCACGGCTGCGGCCAGGTTCTGCTTGGGACTCATGTTCCTTCCTTTTGTCTTGGGTAGTAGCGCAACTAGAACTGCGCCTGGCGCCCCGGTGTCGGCCTTGCCGTTGCACAGTTGCTACATCGAGCGCCGCAGGCAGCGCGCGCAACTTAACGAGTGTGTGTGACAGCCAGATGACTACTACGGTCCGATCGGGCGTAACGGTGAACGGCCGTGCCCCTGACACAAAGCCGTCACATTGCAGCCGTATCCTGCGACCGGCCGCGCGGTGTGACCGTTTCATTGCCATTGGCGATCAACTGGGCCATCCACCCGGCGCAAACCCGACACAAGGCAGGCGCGCACTCCATGGAAACCGCGAACCTCACCCATCACATCCTCAGCCGCTATAACGAGGATCTGGAGACCGTACGCAATAGCGTGCTGCAAATGGGGGGCGTGGTGGAGCAGCAACTGTCGGACGCCGTGGCGGCGCTCCTGAACGGCGACAGCGAACTGGCCGAACGCGCCGCTCACCGCGACCATGAAATCAATAGTCTCGAAATCGCCATTGATGAAGACTGCGGACGCATTCTCGCCACGCGCAGCCCGGCGGCGTCGGATCTGCGGCTCATCGTCGCCGTGATCAAGACGATCACCGATCTTGAGCGCATCGGTGATGAGGGCGAGAAAGTGGCGTACGCCGCCACGCGGCTGCACGGCATCGACCGGGCCTCGGAT
>JBGPLJ010000025.1:0-20472 GCA_041486385.1 Steroidobacteraceae bacterium | reverse complement strand
GCCAGTGCGGGCCTGCGGTATTTCGGCCGCCACCTCGCCTGGTCGCGAGCTGACACCATGCGCGCAGCACGCCAACAACGCTGGATCGATCAGATCGTGACGGCTCGCGAGCGCGTCGAGCCGCTTCGCGGCTTGACCGTAGAGGGTACGCTCAACCGGATGGTGGGCATGACGCTCGAAGCCATCGGCTGCGAAGCCGCGGTCGGCGGCCGCTGCCTGATAGATGTCGCGGACGGACGCCAGGTCGAAGCGGAAGTCGTCGGCTTTGGCGGCGACAAGCTGTTTCTCATGCCGACGGACGACATCCGCGGCCTCATGCCGGGCGCGCGGGTGACGCCTACGCACTCGGTTTCGGAAGTCCCGGTGGGCGATGCGCTGCTCGGCCGCGTGCTCGATGGTGCCGGGCGGCCGCTCGACTCGCTCGGCGAAATCAAATGCAGTGAGCGTGTGCCGCTCATGGGCACACTCTTGAATCCGCTGCAGCGGCGCGCGATCCGCGAACCGCTCGATGTTGGCGTGCGCTCGATCAACGCGCTGCTCTGCGTCGGCCGCGGTCAGCGCGTCGGACTCTTCGCGGGCAGCGGCGTCGGCAAGAGCGTGCTGCTTGGCATGATGACGCGCTACACGGAAGCCGACGTCACCGTCGTTGGTCTCATCGGCGAGCGCGGCCGCGAAGTGCAGGAGTTCGTCACCAATACGCTCGGGCCCGATGGCATGCGGCGGGCGGTGGTCGTGGCGACGCCGTCGGATAACACGCCGCTCATGCGCCTGCACGGCGCCTGGCTCGCCACCGCGATTGCCGAATACTTCCGCGATCGGGGACTGAAAGTGCTCCTGCTGCTCGACTCGCTCACACGCTTCGCCCAGGCACAGCGCGAGATCGCGCTTGCGATCGGCGAGCCGCCGGCAACCAAGGGCTATCCGCCGTCGGTGTTCGCGCGGCTGCCGCAGCTCGTCGAGCGGGCGGGCAACAGCGACCGCGGTGTCGGATCGATCACGGCGTTCTACACCGTGCTGACGGAAGGCGACGATCAGAATGATCCTATTGCAGATGCCGGGCGCGCCATTCTGGATGGCCACTTCGTGCTGTCGCGGCAGCTCGCCGAGAGCGGCCTGTATCCCGCGATCGACATCGAGGCCTCGATCAGCCGCGCGCTTCATCACATCGCAACGCGCGAACAGCTCGAGCACGTCACCCGCATCCGGCAGATGTATGGGACCTATCAGCAAAATCGCGATCTCATCACTGTCGGCGCCTATCGGCGGGGTACGGACCCGCGCGTCGATCTCGCCATCGACTATTGGCCGCGTATACTCGAATTCCTGAAACAGGACATGTACGAGCCGGTGAGCCTCGCCCGAAGCTATCAGGATCTGGTGGCGCTCTCGGGGCCGCGCCAGCCCGCTAACGCATGAGTCGATCCGACCGCATTCAACCGATCAAGAACATCGCCGACACGCGCGAGCGCAACGCGGGTGCCGTCGTCGCGCAGGCGGAGCGCGCGTTGCGCGATCGCGAGATGCAGCTGGCGCAACTGAAGACCTATCTCGACGACTACGTCAGCAAGAACACGCCGGGCCTGGGCTCGGTCGATCCGGTGCGCCTCGCGAACTATCGCGCATTCCTCGCGCGCCTCACCGAAGCCGTGAGGGCGCAGGAGCAGCTGGTGGAGACGGCGAATCGGGAATACGAACGCAAGCGGGAAGACTGGCGCGTGCAACACGTGGAGGCCGCCGCGCTCGGTCGGGCGGTCGAACGCATGCAGGTCCATGAGCGCACGGAGCAGGACCGCCGTGAACAGAAAGAGACGGACGAAGACACCGCGAACCGCCTGAAACGCGAGCCCTAGGGCAAAACAGGTCGGACTTATTTTCGCGCCACCGCGACGTGCAATCGTATCGAGGCCGGGTCGGGGAGGTCTTTTCGGGATCGTGAAAAACAGGACGTTTTTCTCGAAGCCCCCAGGGATGGGTTTACGGCGGTCCCGAAAGGACCTCCCCGATTCGGCCTCAGCGTATTTCGACCGCGAAAATAAATTCAACCCCTTTTCCCTGGCACGGCGGTTGCAGTTATCCGGGTGATGACGGCTCCTATTGTCAACGCATCATCGATCCCCCTGACAGGCAATGCCGTTGTCACCCAGGGCTGCGAATCGGATTCGCCGCAATCCGCTGCGAATGCAGCGGCTGCCGTTGCGCAAAGTCCGGCGGATTCCGCCAAATCCCTTTCGCGCCCTGGGTTCTTTTTGCTCGATATCCGGGCGCAGAGCCCACCCGGCGGCACGAGCGAACCAGCGGTCGACGACAGCGACGGAACCGCCTTGCCGACAGGCGGCAATTTCTTGCCGCTTCTATTGCAGTCGTTGTGGCACCAGCAAGCGGACCCGACGACACTGCCGCCGACTGTGTCCTCGGACGCGACGCCTGGCGTCGCAACACCGATGGCCGATTTGCCGCCAGTCCAGGGGGCGAGGTCGGCGACGTCGCCCGGCCCGGCTGCGTCAATGCCAGCGACGATCTTTGAACCGGCCCTGCAAACTGCGCGCAAAGTACTCGAGCTGCTGCGCTCGCAGGTACAGGCCGGAGCAACCGACCTGGCCAGCGCCAAGTGCGCGGCGCCTCCGGTGCCAGCCGCGGATCCGGCCACCGCCGCCATTGCATTGCCTGCCGCCCTGGTCGCTCAAGCCGTGCAGATTGCGCCCGACATGCTGGCAGCGCTCATCAAGCGCGTGACACAGAGTGCAGCGTCGTCCGACGGGCCTCCGGCTCAGTCGGACGCCACGGCCGCCCTGCCGCTGGTGCAAGCGAGCAGCAGTGACGCCAAGAGCGCAGACAGCATGGCGGATGCAATCAAGCAGCTGATCGACTCGTTGCCGAAGCACACGCCGGTCGATCAGGTAGTGTCTTCCACAAGCGATGTGGCGGCCGATGCGCGGACCGCCAAGGCTGCCGCTGACGCGCTCACCGCGCCGTTTTTTGTCGATGCCAACGCCCTTCGGGCGCACGGCGCCACGGCCCCGCCCGCGGACGCAGCGGCGCAGACCCTGCGGCTCGACGCACCGGTGCGCTCGCCCGAATGGGGTCGCGAGCTTGGTGAGCGCATCACATGGCTCGTCGACCAGAATCTGTCGAGCGCGCAGATCAAATTGAATCCACCGCAGCTCGGTCCCATCGAAGTGCACATCGCACTCTCGGGAGACTCGACGCAGGTCTCCGTGACGGCGCACAACCTGATTACGCGTGATGCGCTCGAAGCGGCCGCGCCGCGCCTGCGCGAAGCCCTTTCGGCGCACGGTCTCGCCAATGTGTCGGTGGATATCTCGCAGCAGTCGTTTACCGACCGCGGGCTGCCGCAGTCGCGTGCCGATGCGTTTGCGCCCTGGCAGGCACTAAGCTCCCAGGTCACGGCGTCGCTCGCGTCAGCTACCCATCGCCTGCGACTGCCTGGCAGGCTGGACGCTTACGCGTGAGGGTTCTCTCAGGCGACGCGAGTCGGGCGGAGCGCAACCAGAGAATCTTCCGCGGGCGGAGCGATGGCCGGCGGTTCAACGACTGCCGCCGGCATTGCTTCGATGCGCGGGATCGCATCGTCACCCTTCAGGCGCTGACCGGTATTCGCGAGCCAGCGCTCGATGTGCCTGCAGAAGCGCTCGACCTCGCGTGCCTTGCGCTCGGCCAGGCCCGCATCGCCGAGCGAACTCAATTCCAGGTGCGATACGCGCCACCACCATTGCAGGCGGCCAAGCTCCTGCGCTGAAAAATAGGGACAGGTGAGCGTGAAGCGCCGGGCGTCGCTCGTCCCTTCGAGCTCGGCAAAGGCAAAATAGTCCTCTAGCGGTCGAGGGAGTTCGACGTGCGGCATCAGCGGTCCGGCGGTTCGTCGTGGAAGGCGCCATGATACCGTGTCGGTGGAAAGTTTGAAGGAGTCCCGACCTCTTGCGGCACCTCTTGATTGAACCGGAACTCGCGCTCACGGACTACCGCTGGCACGGCTGCACACCGCTCTTTGTCCGGATCCTGTCGCTCTTCTCCTATCGACGCTGCGTTACGGTCGATCGCAATCGCCAGCAGCTGCAAATCGATACGCGCTGGCTGTGGTTCCTCAGAAGTTCCCGCAGCGTCGCATTTGCGCGCATCGAGCGGCTCGTCTGCGAGGCGCAGGCCCTGCCGACGGGATTTCCACTCTGGCGAGCGCTCGTCATGGAGCGGCCGCTGGTCGAAACCGACGTCGCGTTCTACTTTATAGCGCTGAAAATGCGTGACAGTGGCGATGAGATTCCGCTCTTCACGGTGATCGAGTCCTTGCCTGCTGACGGAGATGGCCTGCAGTTCCTCGCCGGCGATGCGGATGAGACGCGGATCGGCGACGAGGGAGCGACGCACCTGATAGCGCAGCTGCAGACTTATCTTGGTCTGAACCAGGACCGCAGATGACCGCATTACCGGGATTGTTCGATCCGCTCAAAATGGGAGATCTCATTCTCCCGAATCGAATCGTAATGGCGCCGCTCACGCGTTGCCGTGCCGGCGCAAGCCGGGTTCCGAACGATCTGATGGTCGAGTACTACCGGCAACGCGCGTCGGCCGGCCTCATCCTCACAGAAGCGACGATCGTCTCCGCGATGGGTGCGGGCTACGCCGGCACGCCCGGTATCTGGTCGAACGAGCAGGTCATGGGCTGGAAACGTGTTACGCAGGCAGTTCATGAAGCGGGCGGGCGCATCTTTCTGCAGCTCTGGCACGTCGGGCGCATATCGCACCCCATGTTTCTAGAGGGCAAGCTCCCGCTCGCACCGAGTGCGATCGCGCCCGCAGGCACCGTGAGCCAGGTGCGGCCGAAGACTCCGTACGTCGCGCCGCGCGCGCTTGAGCGCAGTGAAATTCCCGCCGTGATCGAGGAGTTTCGCCGCGGCGCCGGCAATGCGCAGCTCGCGGGTTTCGATGGCGTCCAGTTGCACGGCGCCAATGGCTACCTGCTGGATCAGTTTCTTCAGGACAAGACCAACCAGCGCACCGACGACTATGGCGGCAGCATCGAGAACCGCGCGCGCTTCATGCTCGAAGCGGCGGATGCGGCGATTTCCGTGTGGGGTAGCGGCCGCGTGGGCGTGCATCTCGCCCCGCGTTGCGATGCGCACGACATGGGCGATTCCGATCCTGCGGCGACTTTCGGCTTCGTGGCGCGCGAGTTGGGCCGACGCAAGATCGCGTTCCTGTGCGCGCGCGAGCATGTCGCCGCCGACAGTCTGGGTCCGAAGCTCAAGGCAGAGTTCGGCGGCGTCTATGTGGCGAACGAAGGATTCACGCGTGAGAGCGCGGCGCAGATTCTGGCGGCCGGCAAGGCGGACGCCGTCGCTTTCGGCAAGCTCTTCATTTCCAATCCCGATCTGCCGCAGCGCCTGCGTTGGGACAGTCCGCTTAGTCCCTGGAATGCCGCCACGTTCTATTCCGACGGTGCCGCGGGTTACACGGACTACGTCGCTCTTTAGCGGGTTCGGCGCGGCACCCACCCGCGCTGCGGAGTAAGATTTTCGGCATGAAGCGTCGCGCGCTGTGCATCGTCGTCTTTGGAGGGCTGGTCCAACTGACCGGCGCCGCTGCGACACCTGTAGTTGTGCCGCCCATGGCTGCGCCGCCCATGGCCGCGCCCGATGAGCCGCTCTATGCCACCCCGACGCGCCTCGATCGGATCGGCCGCATCCTGGCACCGGTGATGATCAATGGCCGCGGTCCTTATCGCCTGGTGGTCGACACCGGCGCCAATCAGTCGGTGCTCACGACACGGCTCCTCGCCGACCTCGGGCTGCTCGTGTCCGCGGATCAGTCGGTCACATTGAACGGGGTCACCGGGTCCGCGACGGTTCCCACGGCGCTCGTTCGGACACTGCAGACGGGCGATCTGATCCAGCACGATCTGACGTTGCCCGTGCTCGACAACGTCATGGGTGGCGCGGACGGAATCCTTGGCATGGCGGATCTCGACGGCAAGCGCATCACGGTCGACTTCGCGCGCGATCGCATCAAGATCGAGCGCTCACGCGGACAACGCGCAAGCTGGGCGTACCTGACGATTCCCGCGACGCTGCGCTTCGGCCGCCTGCTCGTCGTGGATGCGCGCGTCGGCGGATTGCCGGTGAAGGCGGTGATCGACACCGGCGCGGAACGCACGCTCGGCAATCTCGCGCTGCGCGATGCACTGCTGCGGCGTCGTCCGTCCGACCCGGAGTTCGCGCCGACACAGGTGATCGGCCTCACTGAAGCGGAGCAGGCCGGAGAGATCCGGCGTACACCTGTCATCTCTCTCGGTGAAGCCGAAGTCAGCGGCGTGGATGTCACCTACGGCGATATCTACGTCTTCAAGCTCTGGAAGCTCGAGCACCGACCCGCGATGTTGATCGGCATGGACATTCTGGGCCTTCTCGACCGCCTGATCATCGATTATCGGCGCGAGGAACTGCAGATCCGGCGCCGCTGAGACCGCTGGCGTTGCGATCGGCTAGAATCCCGCGCGGCCAGAACGGCAGACCTAGACACTCCTCGCCTCATCGGATATCGCGCATGGCGTCGGCCTCGTCCATTCCTTCGCTGCGGCTCTCCGACATCGAGGCCGCGCGTCACCTCCTCGGCGACCGCCTGCTCGTGACGCCCGTGCAGGAATGGCTGGGTCCGGCGGTCGACGCGCTCGGCGGGCGCAGCCGGATCTTCCTCAAGCTCGAACTCTTTCAGCGGACCGGAAGTTTCAAGCCGCGCGGGGCGCTGCTCAACATGCTCAATCTGCCGCGCGATGACTTGCAGCGCGGTGTCACGGCGGTCAGCGCCGGCAATCATGCAATCGCGACAGCCTACGCGGCGAAGTTGCTCGGCACGACCGCGAAGATCGTGATGTTCAAGACGGCGAATCCGCTTCGAGTCGACCTGTGCCGCCACTACGGCGCAGAAGTTGAATTCGCTCAAGATGCGCATCAGGCCTTCGAGCGGGCGACCGAGATCGAGATCGAGGAGCGGCGCGCCCTCATACATCCGTTCGAGGGCCTGCGCACGGCGATGGGATCCGCGACGCTCGGCTACGAACTCTCGAATCAGGTGCCGGAGCTCGACCTCGTCGTCGTGCCGATCGGCGGCGGTGGCCTGTGCGCCGGGGTGTCATCCGCAGTCAAGCTTCTGCAGCCGAGCTGCAAGGTGATTGGCGTCGAGCCCACGGGCGCCGACTCGATGTTCCGAAGTTTCGCCGCCGGTGAGCCGCGTTCGATCGAGCGTGTCAACACGATTGCGGACAGCCTCGGCGCGCCCTACGCGATGCCGGTCAGCTTCGAATTGTGCCGGCGCAACGTGGATAAGCTCGTGCTCGTCAGCGACGATGAGCTGCGCGCGTCGATGCGGCTCCTCTTGCAGGAAACGAAACTCGCCGTCGAACCGGCCGGTGCGGCCGCGGCCGCGGCGCTTTTCGGGCCGCTGCGCGCGCTGGCGGCTGGCAAGCGCACGGCGATCATCGTCAGTGGATCGAATATCGACGCGGCCGGCTTTGCACATCACATCGCGGAGAACTGATCATGGCGCCGCTCGCTTATGTCTTCTGGCATACGCGCCAACCGCAGGTGGGGCGTGACGAATACGAAGAGAGTCACCTGGCGTTCCATCGCGCCTTGCAGGCGAATCTGCCGCGGGGTGCGCAGGGCGCCCGCGTGCACCGTCTGTCGAGTGCGCCCTGGCTCCCGACCACGCGCGCGGCACCGGAAGTCTACGAGGATTGGTATTTTCTCGACGATTCCGCTGCGCTCGATGGCATCAACGAGGCGGCCGTGAGTGGCATTCGCCGCGGCCCGCACGATCGTATTGCGCGGCTCGCCGCCGCGGGCATCGCCGGGCTCTATCGTTTGCGCCACGGCGCGCGCGCAGCGTGCGGGCCGCATGCGCTATGGTTTGCGAAGCCTGCCGGCATGACCTATCCCCAGCTGTACGAGCGCTTCGACACTGGCAAGATGGGCGACGCACTGTGGATGCGGCAGATGACGCTCGGTCCAACGCCCGAGTTCTGCCTGCATACGAATGGCGCGCTGCCCACGGGATTGCAGCCCGCGGCCGCACTTACCGTCGAGGCAGTCTGGGAATTTCCAAAGGAGTCGCCGTGAATCGATTTTTCCAACGATGCGCATTGCTCGGCCTGTTGCTCGTCGCAAGCCCAGCGGCGGTCGCAGGCGAATACGCCGACGTCATCATACGCAGCGGTACGGTGTATGACGGCAGCGGCAAACCGGGACGCGTGGCGGATGTCGCGATCAAGGGCGATCGCATCCTCGCCATTGGAAACTTGCGGGGCCGCAAGGCCGCGAAGGTGATCGATGCCAAGGGACTCGCCGTGAGTCCCGGCTTCATCAACATGCTGTCGTGGGCGACGGCGTCGCTCCTCGTGGATCCCAGGTCGCAGAGCGACATTCGCCAGGGCGTGACGCTCGAGGTGATGGGCGAGGGCGATTCCATGGGTCCGCTAAACGACGCGATGAAGGCGGATGATCTCAAGCATCAGTCGGACGAGAAGTACGCGATCGAGTGGACGACGCTCGGTGAGTATCTCGAGCACCTGGAAAAGCGGAAGGTGGCCACCAACGTCGCCTCCTTCGTCGGCGCCACGACCGTGCGCGTGCACGAACTGGGCTATGTAGATCGCGCGCCGACCGCCGCGGAACTTCTGCGCATGCAGGATCTCGTGCGCCAGGCGATGCGCGAAGGAGCCATGGGTGTGGGCTCGGCGCTCATCTATGCGCCCGCGTCGTATTCGAAGACGCCGGAGCTCAAGGCGCTCGCACTCGCGGCGGCCGAGACGGGCGGCGGTTACATCAGCCACATGCGCAGTGAAGGCAATCGTCTGCTCGAAGGCATCGACGAAGTGCTCGACATCGCGCGCGCGACGCATCAGCACGCCGAGATCTATCATTTCAAGGCGGCGGGCGCGAGCAATTGGCCGAAGGTTGACGCAGCCATCGCGCGCATCGAAGCGGCGCGCGCGAGTGGGCTCGACGTGAGCGCGAACATGTATACCTATACGGCTGGCGCCACCGGCCTCGATGCCGCCAATCCGCCGTGGGTGCAGGAAGGCGGGCTCGACGCGTGGGTCGCGCGGCTCAAGGATCCGGCGACGCGTGCGCGCGTGCTCGCGGACATGAGGGATCCCAAGCCGAATTGGGAAAACCTGCTGCTCGCCGCCGGCTCGCCCGACCGGGTCCTGTTGGTCGGCTTTCGCACCGAAGAGCTAAAACCCTACACGGGCAAGACTTTGGCTGAAGTCGCACGCTTGCGTGGCAAATCTCCCGAGGAAACCGCGCTCGATCTCGTCGTCGAGGACAACTATCGGGTCGACACCGTTTATTTTCTGATGTCCGAGGTGAATGTGATCCGGCAACTGAAACTGCCCTGGGTCAGCCTCGGTTCTGACGAGGAGTCGCTCGCGCCGGAAGGGATCTTCCTCAAGCACAATCCGCATCCGCGCGCGTACGGCAATGTCGCGCGTTTTCTCGGTCACTATGTGCGCGACGAGCACGTCGCCACGCTCACCGATGCGATACGTCGCATCACCTCGCTCCCGGCCCAGAATCTGCGGCTGAAGCTGCGCGGCAAGCTCGCGCCCGGATACTTCGCCGATGTCGTGGTCTTCGATCCCGACAAGATCATCGATCATGCGACTTTCGACAAACCCCACCAGTACTCAACGGGCGTCGTGGACGTGTTCGTGAACGGTGAGCAGGTGCTGCGCGATGGCGAGCACACCGGCGCGCTGCCCGGACGCGTGGTGCGCGGCCCCGGCTGGACCGGCTGGAAGTAGCAGGGATTCACTCCAGGGCGCCGGAGCGAAGCGGATCAGTGCGCGCCAAAATTCCGTCACTTCGCAGTCGCAAGCTGCGGCCCCGCCAATCGATTTGCTACTGAATTCAGCTACTTGCCCGGTGCAGAGACCGTGGCATAGAACTTGCTCCCCTCGATACGGATTGCGTGTTACGCGCCATTCGAGGATCGAGCCATGGCTGAGCCGGAAAAAAAGGACGACGAAGAGGAAGCCGCACCACCAGCGAAGCCGAAAAGCGACATCGTCGGCAAGCTGATCAACGCCGCAGGCATCTTCGTACTGTGTCTCGGTGCCGTCGTCATAGGCGGCATCATCAACAGCAAGCTCGCGCACCCCACCGAATACCGGCTGGAGAAGGATGGCTCGATCAAACCGGTCGTTCCGGTGGTCGTAGTCGAGGCCAAAGCCAAGGCCGCTGAGGCCAAGGAGGCCGTCGGCAAACCGCCGCCCCCGGCGCTCTATCTCAAGATGGATCCGCAGCTCGTCGTCAACTTCGACGCCAGCTCGGAGGTGAAATTCCTCGCCCTCGATATTGAGTTCCTGGCGCGCGACCAGGCCGTGCTCGACGACGTCCAGCGCAACATGCCGAAGATCCGCAACAACCTGCTGATGCTCATCGGCAATCGCGACTACAAGACGCTGATGTCGCGCGAGGGCAAGGACGCATTGCGGCTCGAGGCGCTCAACGAAACCAAGCGCGTGCTGCAGCAGGAAACGGGCTCCGCCAAGCTCGAGGATCTGTTCTTCACGAGTTTCGTCGTGCAGTAGCCATGGCGAATCCGGCCGACAACTCCGGGAGCGAAGACAGCTCGCCCACCACGAATTCGCAGGTCATCTCAGAAGACGAGGTGTCGGCGCTGCTCGCGTCGTCGGACGGCGAGGTCAGGCTCTATGACATGACGGCGCATCGCGTGTCGCGCGGGCGCCTGCCAATGCTCGACATCCTGCACCAGGCGTTCGTCGGCTTCCTGCGCACGAGTCTCAACAAACTCGTGAATCATCTGCCGCAGGTGTCGATCGAATCAGTCGACACCGTGAAGATCGCCGACTATCTCGCGGGGCTGCCGAACCCGGCGAGTATCGACCTGGTGCGCGCCAAGCCGCTCGCGGGTCCGGTGCTCTTCGTCACCGCGCCGGAGCTTGCCTTCGTGCTGGTCGATCGCTTCTTCGGCGGAGCGGGAAAGTCCGTCGAGCGCGCTGCGGAATCGACGCTGACCCCGGCCGAGGAGCGCTTCACGCAGGTGGTGCTCAAGCAGATCTGGGCGGACCTCGCGCTCGCCTGGGCGCCCATTGCAAAACTCGAATTTGAACTGCTGAAACACGAGCGCAGCTCCACCTTCGTCAATGTCGGCGCGGGCGCGGATCCCATCATCGTCAATCGCTTTCGCGTCGATTTCGATAACGGCGGCGGCACCTTCGACTTCGCCATACCCCAGGCCGCCCTGGCGCCGCTTGCCGATGCGCTGGCCGGTTCGCCTTCCAAGGCCGCAGTCGGCGCGTGGAGCAACTGGCCGCAAACGGCACGCGCTTATCTCAACGACGCGCCGCTGCACGTGCGGGTCGTGATGGGGCACGCCGAGATGAGTCTCGCGGAGCTCGTGCAGCTGAAACCGGGCGACGTACTGCCGATCGAGGCGCCGCAGACGGCGACGTTGCTCATCGGCGACGTGCCGGTGCTCGCCGGACGGTTCGGCGTTTCGCGCGGCTTGAACGCGCTCAAATTATCCGGTCCGGTTACACGCGACGAATGAACCGGACCAAGCCAGGCTGAAGGAGACGCTATGAGCACACCAGGTTCGAGTCCGCAGAAGGGAGCGGCCAAAGATGCGGGCGCCGCGCGCGCGAAGTTCGCGGATCTCACGCCCGAGCAGCGCGCGGGCGGGGGCGATGTCAATTTCGACCTCATCATGGATGTTGCCGTCGACGTGACGCTCGAAGTCGGCCACGCCCAGATCACGGTGCGCCAGCTCCTGCAGCTCACGCAGGGATCGATTCTCGAGCTCGACCGGCCGGCCGGCGATCCGCTTGACGTGCTGGTGAACGGCGTGCGCGTGGCGCGCGGCGAAGTCGTCGTGATCAACGACAAGTTCGGCATTCGCCTGACCGAAGTCATTAGTCCAAATGAACGCATGGAGCAGGTGAAATAGTGCGCTGCCGGCTGCCAGCGTTCGCGCTACCAGTGCTCGCGCTGCCAGCGCTCGCACACGCGGGCGGCACGACGCCGGCCGCCAAGGCCGCGTCACAAGGGCCTGGCGTCGGCGATCTGCTGCAGATGGCCCTCAGTCTGATCGTCGTCATCGCGTTCATTCTCGTGCTGACCTGGGTACTCGGGCGCATGCGTGGCGGTACGCGCCGCGCAACCGGCTCGCTCAGCGTGCTCGCTGAAGTTGCGATCGGCCCGAAAGAACGTGTGGTCCTCGTCAAAGTCGGCGACGCACAGGCACTCGTCGGCGTCGGCGCAGCAGGCGTCGTCTCGCCGCACCTCCTCGCAACGCCGGTGCGCGTGGAGGCGGGCGAACCCGTCGGCTCATTCGCCGACAAGCTGAAAGGCCTCATGTCGCGAACGGCGAACCCGCCGTGAACGCGGTCCGCAAAAGCCGCCGGCGGATCGGATGCATCGTGGGTCTTACCCTGGTGGCGTTGCTGCCGACCGTGACGATTGCGGCGTCGCCCGGCTTGCCCGCGATCAGCATCGCAACCGGAACGGACGGTTCGCAGACGTACACGCTGACGATCCAGATCCTGCTGTTGATGACGCTGCTGACGCTGTTGCCGGCAATTCTGCTGTCGATGACGTCGTTCACCCGGATCATCATCGTGTTATCGCTCCTGCGCCAGGCGCTCGGGCTGCCGCAGACGCCGCCGAATCAGGTGCTCGTCGGTCTCGCCCTCTTCATGACGCTCTTCATCATGGGGCCGGTGCTGTCGCAGTCGTACAGCCAGGGCGTAAGACCTTATCTCGACGGCAAGCTCGAGGCGGAGGCCGCGTTCACGCAGGTGACCGCTCCGGTCAAGGAATTCATGCTGCATCAGACGCGGGACAGCGATCTCGCGATGTTCTCGAAGATCGCCGGTCAGGCGCAATACGCAACGCCGGGCGACGTGCCGCTGACGGTGCTCATTCCAACCTTCATCACGAGTGAGCTGAAGACCGCGTTTCAGATCGGCTTCATGATCTTCATTCCGTTTCTCATCATCGATCTCGTGGTCGCAAGCGTGCTGATGTCGATGGGCATGATGATGCTCTCGCCGATGCTCGTGTCGCTGCCGTTCAAGATCATGTTGTTCGTGCTTGTCGACGGCTGGTCGCTCGTCATGGGCACGCTCGCGTCCAGCTTTTACACGTGAACCCAGCATGACCCCGGAAACCGTAATGAGCCTGGCGCAGCACGCGCTCACCGTCACCACGATGCTGGCGGCGCCGATGCTGATCGCCGCGCTGGTGGCGGGTCTCGCGATCGGCATGGTGCAGGCGGCCACCCAGATCAATGAAATGACGCTCAGCTTCATCCCGAAGCTGCTGGTGCTGGTCGCGACGCTGTTCATCGCGGGGCCCTGGATGCTGAAACTGATCGTCAGCTACACGCGGGAGCTCTTCGAGAGCATCCCGACGCTCATCGGCTGACGCGTGCCCCATGCAGTTTCAAGCCGCAGAAATCGTGCCGTGGGTACATGCCTTCATGTGGCCGTTTCTGCGGGTCGCCGGCTTCGTGCTGGTTGCGCCGATCTTCGGCGCGGCGGTCGTTCCTGGCCGCACCCGGGTCATCATCGCACTGTCGCTTTCGATCCTCATCGCGCCCATCGTTCCGCCGGCGCCGCCGTTGGAGACATTTTCCGCCCCGTTCTTTCTCACCATCGTGAACCAGCTGCTGATCGGTTCGGCCATTGGTTTTGTCGTGCAGCTCATCTTCGATGCGCTCGTGATCGGCGGACAAACGATCGCCATGACCATGGGTCTTGGCTTCGCGACGCTGATCGATGCGCAGCGCGGCGCATCGGTGCCGGTCGTCAGCCAGTTCATGCTGGTGTTCGGGATCCTGATCTTTCTGTCCATCAACGGTCACGTCGCCCTGATCGCGACGCTTGCGGACAGCTTCCGCTGGGCTCCGATCGGCACGGATTTCTCGGCGGCGAGCGCCTTTCAGGCGGCGCACTTTGCGGGCTACATGTTTTCGGCGGGCGTCGTCATCGCGCTGCCGGCAGTCGTCGCGCTCGTGATCGTCAACTTCGGGCTCGGTGTGGTGAGCCGCGCGGCGCCGGCACTCAATCTCTTCGCCATTGGTTTTCCGATCACCATGCTGTTCGGGTTTCTGATCGTCATGTTGAGCCTGAAGCTCCTGCCGGAGCGCGTGAACGACATGGTCGATACGAGCTTGCAGCAGGTCGCAACGATGTTGACGGCACGCTGAAGGAACCTGACTGACGAGCATGGCCGACCAGGACGACCAGCAAGAACGCACCGAACGCGCCACTTCGAAGCGGCTGCAGGAGGCCCGCGACCGCGGCCAGGTGCCGCGTTCGCGTGAGCTCAGCACGACGCTGGTGCTGCTAGCCGGCGCGGGCTGTCTCTACGGCGCTGGCCACTTCATGGGCAGCCACCTCGTCGCGCATATGCGCGACGGCCTTGAGTTCCGCCCTGAATGGATTGAGTCGCCAGAGGGCATTGAACGCGCGTTCGGCTCCGCGCTTGCCGGTGCGCTCATGGATCTCGCACCGCTGCTCGCCACGGTCTTCATTGCCGCGCTCGCCGCTCCGCTGGCGCTCGGCGGCTGGACCTTCAGCACGCAGGCCTTCGCGCCCGACTTTTCGCGCCTGAGCCCGATCGCGGGCTTCAAGCGAATCTTCGGCTGGCACGGACTCGTCGAGCTCTTGAAGGCGCTCGCGAAGTGCCTCCTCGTCGGTGGCGTTGCGGCGATCGTCATCTACGCCTACATGGACGATGCCATCGCACTCGGCCGCATGCCGGTCGAACGCGGCATTGCCGCCGGCGGCAGTCTGGTCGGGACTGCGTTCATCTGGATGTCGGCCGCGCTGGTGGTGATCGCGGCGGTCGATGTGCCGTTCCAGTTGTGGGAATACCAGAAGCGCTTGCGCATGTCGCGGCACGAGGTGCGCGAGGAACTGAAGGAAACCGACGGCCGGCCGGAAGTGAAGTCGCGCATCCGGCAGCTGCAGCAGCAGCTCGCGCGCCGGCGCATGATGGAACAGGTGCCGAAGGCTGACGTCGTGATCACCAATCCGACGCACTATGCCGTTGCGCTGCGCTATGACTCGCTCAAGATGCGCGCGCCGCGCGTCGTTGCCAAAGGAGCGGATCTCGTGGCGCTCGCCATCCGGCGAGTCGCCGAAGCGCACAAGGTGCCGACCTTCGAGTCGCCGCACCTCGCGCGCGCCCTGTACCGCAACGTCGACATCGGCAAGGAGATTCCGGGCGGCCTCTACATCGCGGTCGCGCAGGTACTCACCTACATCTATCAGATGCGCCGGCTCCCCGCGCAGGCGTTCGCGCGCCTCGCACGGCCCGAGCCGTCAATCGCGGCGGAGTACGCTGACTGATGGCGACCGAACGCACTGTCAATCCAGGCGTGAGCGGAGCCATCGCGGCCTTCGCGCGCAACGGCCTGGGCGTGCCGATTCTGCTCATGGTGGTTCTCGCCATGATGGTGCTGCCGCTGCCGCCGTTCCTGCTCGATGTCCTCTTCACATTCAATATCTCGCTGTCGCTCGTCATCATTCTCGCCGTCATCTACGTCAAGCGGCCGCTCGAGTTCGGCGCGTTTCCGACCGTGCTGCTCGCCGCGACGCTCCTGAGGCTCGCGCTCAACGTCGCTTCGACGCGCATCGTGCTGCTGAACGGCCACACCGGTACCGGCGCCGCGGGTCAGGTGATCAAGTCGTTCGGCGAATTCGTGGTCGGTGGCAACTACGCCGTCGGCATGATCGTGTTCACGATCTTCGTGATCATCAACTTCGTCGTGGTGACGAAGGGCGCGGGCCGTATCTCGGAAGTGAGCGCCCGTTTCACCCTGGACGCCATGCCCGGCAAGCAGATGGCCATCGACGCCGATCTCAACGCCGGCATCATCAACCAGCAGGAAGCGATCCTGCGCCGCCAGGAGATCCGCGAGGAAGCGGATTTCTACGGCGCGATGGACGGCGCCAGCAAGTTCGTCCGCGGCGACGCGGTTGCCGGCATTCTCGTCGTGTTCATCAATGTGATCGGCGGACTTGCGATCGGCACTTTGCAGCACGGCATGGCCGTCGGCGAAGCCGGGCGCGTTTATTCGCTGCTCACGATCGGCGACGGACTGGTCGCGCAGATTCCGGCGCTGCTGCTGTCGGTCGCGGTCGCGATTCTGGTGACCCGCGTGTCGCGCTCGCAGGACATGAGCCAGCAGGTCGCAGCACAGGTCCTCGGCCAGCCGCAAGCGCTCGGCGTGGCGGCGGGCATTCTGGCGGTCATGGGACTCATTCCGGGTATGCCGAATCTCGCCTTCCTGCTGATGGCGGCGGCCTGCGGCACGGGTGCCTACGTCACGGCGACACGGAAGGCCGCGGCGCAAGCGCTTCCCGCGGCAGCGCCTCTCGAGATGGCCGTCGCGCCGGCGAATGAAAACAGCGAATTGAGCTGGGATGACGTGGAGCAGGTCGATCTCATAGGACTGGAGGTCGGTTATCGGCTGATTCCGCTCGTCGACAAGAATCAGGGCGGTGAGCTGATGGGCCGCATCAAGGGCGTCCGCAAGAAGCTGTCGGAAGATCTCGGCTTTCTGGTGCAGCCCGTGCACATCCGCGACAACCTCGATCTTGGCGCGAACGCCTACCGGATCACCATTCTCGGCGCGCCCGTCGGTGAATCCGAGGTGCAGCCGCAGAGCGATCTCGCGATCAATTCCGGTTCGGTGGCGGGGCCCGTTCAGGGGATCGCGACAAAGGACCCGGCGTTCGGCCTCGACGCCGTCTGGATCGATCGCGGCAGGCGCGAGCAGGCGCAGACGCTCGGTTACACCGTGGTCGATGCGAGCACCGTCATCGCGACGCATCTGAGTCACCTGCTGCAGAGCCATGCGCACGAGATCCTCGGCCACGAGGAGGTGCAGCAGATGTTGAACCGCCTTGCGAAGTCCGCGCCGAAGCTGATCGAAGATCTCGTGCCGAAGACCTTGACGCTGAGTGTCCTCGTCAAGGTATTGCAACAGCTGCTCGCGGAGCGCGTATCGATCCGCAATATCCGCACGATCTGCGAAACGCTGGCCGAACAGGCGCCGAAGTCGCAGGACCCCACCGTACTCGTCGCGGCTGTGCGGGTCGCGCTCGGCCGGCAGATTGTCCAGAACATCGCCGGACTGCGCCAGGAATTGCCGGTCATTACGCTCGACCCGGGTCTCGAGCAGCTGTTGCAGGACTCGATGCTCGCGGGCGGCGACGGCGGACCTGGATTCGAACCGAGCCTCGCCGATCGCATGCACGCATCGCTCGTCGACAACGCGCGCCGTCAGGAGATGGCGGGCGAACCCGCCGTGCTCCTGGTCTCACCGAAGCTGCGGCCGTGGATCGCGCGCTTCGTGCGGCAGGCTGTGCCGAACCTCAATGTGCTCGCCTACTCGGAAGTCCCTGAAAACCGTCGCATCCGTGTGGTTGCGGCGGTGGGTAAGTGATGTGACGGACAACGCAAACGCCAGGCGCCCGACGATCATTGAATTATGGAGTTCTCCATGAAGATGAAACGCTTCTTCGCTGCCACGATGCGCGAGGCCATCGCGCAGGTCCGCGCGGAGCAGGGACCCGACGCCGTAATTCTTTCGAACAAGCGCGTCGAAGGCGGCATCGAGATCATCACCGCGATCGACTACGACGAAGCGCTGATCCAGCAGGCACTCGGCACGTATGCGCGGCCGGCAGCGGCAGCGGCGCCTAAGCAAGCAGAAGAGTCGGCGAGTGAAACTGCGAGCGTGCCGCCAGCTGCCGCAGTCGCGATCGCAGAGCCCGCTGCGCCCGCGTCGAAAGCCGGATTCTTCGGCACGCTGCGCGAAGCAATGCGCGCAAAGGCGCCATCGGCCCCCGTCGCAGCACCGACTGCGGCTGCTACCGAGACTAGCGTCGTGTCATCTGACCAAAGTGCCCAGGTCGCGCCGCGCGCGGCGGCTTCCGCGGGCGCGCGCCGACCAGCGCCCAAGGCCGAGGTACCCGCCGTTCCCTCCGATCCTGCGCTGTCCGGCATGCAGCGGCAGGTCGAATCCATGCAGCAACTCCTCGAGTCTCAGCTCTCGAGCCTTGCCTGGAGCGATCTCATGCGCCGCCAGCCGGGCCGCGCGCGAGTGCTGCAGGATCTCACCGCACTCGACATCGCGCCGGACATCGCGCGGCAGCTCGCGAATGAAATGCCGAACCTGCGCTCGACGGAGGATCTCTGGCGCATTCCGCTCGCCTTGCTCGTGCGCCGGCTCCCGGTTGTCGACGATCGTCTGCTCGAGGAGGGCGGAGTGGTCGCGGTAGTCGGGCCGACCGGTGTTGGCAAGACGACGACAATAGCCAAGCTCGCGGCGCGCTTCGCGTTGCGACACGGCACACGGAATGTCGCGCTCGTGAGCACGGACAGCTATCGCATCGGAGCACGGGAACAGCTCCTGACCTTCGCCCGCATCATCGGCGTTCCGATGCACGTTGCTACGGACGCTCGCGAGCTCGGCGAGGTGCTCGAGTCCTTGAGCCCGCGCAAGCTCGTCCTCATCGATACGGCTGGCATGAGCCGCCGCGATCTGAGGCTGGCCGAACAGTTGTCGGCGCTCGCACGGCACGGCGAACGCATTCGCATCCTGCTGGCGCTTGCGGCGAACACCGAGCTCGCGGCGCTCGACGACACCGTGCGGATCTTCGCGCCGCTCAAGCCGAGCGGCTGTGTTCTCACGAAGGTGGATGAAGCCGGGAGCCTGGGCGCCGCGTTGTCCACGGTCATCCGCTATCAGCTGCCGATCGCGCATATCACCGATGGTCAACGCGTCCCGGAGGATCTGCACGCCGGGACCGCGCGCCGCATCTGGCTCGTGCGTACGGCGGCAAAGCTGCGTGAACGGTCGGGACGCGTCCCCGATGAAGCAATTCTCGCCCGGCATTTCGGCAAGGTGGCAGCGCATGCATAGATCAAGACTCAAACCCGACACCGCGTGGCGTGAGAGCGGAGCGCTCGCGGCGCTGAAAGGCACCCGGCCCGTCAAAGTGATTGCGGTCACGGGCGGCAAGGGCGGCGTCGGCAAGACGACGGTTGCGATCAATATGGCTGTGGCGCTCGCGGCGCGCGGGCGCGAAGTGCTGCTGCTAGATGCGGACCTCGGCCTTGCCAACGTCGACGTCATGCTCGGCATCAGCCCGCGCTTCAATCTCGGCCATGTCATCGCCGGCGAGTGTGCGCTCGAAGACGCCATCTGCACCGGCGCCAGGGGCCTGCACGTCATCGCGGCGGCGTCCGGTGTCAAGCACATGGCGAATCTCTCGAACGCCGAACACTGCGGCATCGTGCGCGCGTTCGATGACCTCTATCACCGAATAGACGTCATGCTCATCGACACGGCTGCGGGCCTCGGCGACAGCGTTCTCACCTTCTGCCAGGCCTCGCAGGACGTCGTGGTGGTTGTCTGTGACGAGCCCGCATCGCTCACGGACGCCTACGGGCTCATCAAAGTGCTGAGCCGCAACCATGGCGTGGGACGTTTCCGCATCGTTGCGAACCAGGTGCGCAACTCCCTGCACGGCCGGGAGCTTCACATGAAGCTCGCGCGCGTCTGTGACCGGTTTCTCAATGTGACGCTTGACTACCTCGGCGCGGTGCCTCTCGACCGCTATGCGCGGGCAGCCGTCCAGAGGCAGGCGCCGGTATTTGAGGCTTTTCCGTCATCTCCAGCGGCTCTCGCTATCAAGAACCTCGCCGAACGGGCCGATAACTGGGCTGCGCCTGATAGGGCGCGGGGGCATCTTGAGTTCTTTCTCGAACGCCTGGTCCGCGCCGGTTCGGGTCAACGCCCAAGCGCTTTGCAATGAGAGCAAAAAAGCAGTACGCGGAAATTCCACCGACCTCGGAGCCGGCAAGTCCCCAGGACATGCCGCAGGATGAACTCGTCCTGCGCCATGCGGATCTCGTGAAACGCATCGCGTATCACCTGGTGAGCCGCATGCCGCCAAACGTTGAGGTCGATGATCTCATCCAGGCCGGCATGATCGGGCTCCTCGATGCGGCTCGTCATTACACCGCGAGCAAGGGCGCAAATTTTGAAACCTATGCCGGCATCCGCATTCGTGGCGCGATGCTCGATGAAGTCCGCAAGTCCGACTGGACGCCCCGTTCCGTGCACCGGAGCGTGCGCGAAATGGCCGAGGTCGTGCGCCGCGTCGAAAACGAGACCGGCCACGATGCGAAGCCCGCGGATATCGCCGCGGCACTCAATGTTTCGCTCGAGGACTATCACAAGCTGGTGCAGGACGCGGCGAGCTGCCGGCTCTTCAGCTTCGACCAGGTCGGATCGAGCGACGACGATGGCCCGGTGTCGCACGCGCGCGATGACCGGCCGGGACCGGCTGACGATCTCGAGGAAGAGGACTTCCGCAAGGCGCTCGCCGGCGCCGTCGAGGGGCTGCCGGAG
>JBGPLJ010000024.1:0-20482 GCA_041486385.1 Steroidobacteraceae bacterium | reverse complement strand
GTCATCGACAATGCAGATGAAGAGCCGGGCGGCCGCCGCGACGATTTTTTCACGTGTGAGCGCCGCGCCGCCGCCTTTGATGAGCTCCAGGCGGCGGTTGGCTTCATCGGCACCGTCAATGTAGGTGTCAAAGCCGCCGATGGAGTTCAGATCGAGCACTTCGATGCCCGCCGCGCGCAAACGCGCGCTCGAGCTTTCCGAGCTCGACACCGCTCCCGTGACGCCTCCACGGCGCGCGGCGAGCGCTTCGATAAAGAAATTGACGGTCGATCCGGTGCCGACTCCGATGACGGAATCGTTCGCGATTTTCTCTAATGCGGCGAGCGCTACGCGCTTCTTCTTCTCGTCCTGGTTCATCGCGGGGCCCCGAGAAATACAGGGTTTGCGTACTGCAGAAACAACTGTGCCCGCTTGCGCGGGCACAGAGTTATCAGATCGGACGAGCTTCAGTTCTAACCGAAGTCGGAACCGTTGCCGGTCCGATTACTGAAGGGCGACTACTTCTTTTTAGAAGCCTTCTTCTTGCCCTTCTTCTTTGCCTTAGCCATGTGAATCTCCATGTCGGGTTAGTCCGGTATCGATATATACATAATTGAGAACGTGGAAGCAAGTGCAACGCGCAAGAATTTGAAGTGCGTACACGCGTCGCTGTGCGCAGCGTCGATCAGATTTCACCTCGCACGCGCGCAGCAGCACGTTCAATTACGACGCGAGACCGAGAATGAATTGCCACTCGCTCTTCGTCACCGGCATCACCGAGAGACGATTGCCTTTGCGCAGCAGCACCATGCTCTTGAGCGGTCCCGCGACGTAAGCGCGCAGCTCATCGAGGGTGACGAGCGTCGAGAACTGGCGCTCGAGACGCACGTCGACCATGTACCAGCGCGGATTCTTCGGATCGCTCTCGGCGTCGTAGTGATGATGGCCGCGCTTGAACGCGGTGCTATCCGGATAGCCCTCCTTCACGACGCTCACGATGCCCGCGATACCCGGAATGTCGCAGCTCGAGTGATAGAAGAACGCCTGATCGCCCTTCTTCATGGCATCGCGCAGCGTATTGCGGGCCTGGTAGTTGCGCACGCCGTCCCAGGCACAGGTCTTGCGCGGTGCACGCGCAAGATCTTCGATCCCGAATGAGTCCGGTTCCGACTTGAGGAGCCAATAGTTCATGCGCGTGTCCGGTAAATGGTTCGATCCGTGACGATGAGGCCGAGCGGGATGTCCCACGGCTTGCGCTCGAGAGTATCGACGCGCTGAAAGTCATACGCGATCCCGACCAGTCGTGGTCGGCGCCAGCTTTTCCGGAGCGAGCGGTAGCTGAGCGCGCGATCGTAGTAGCCGGTGCCGGCCCCGAGGCGAGTGCCGGTCGCGTCGAACGCGACGAGCGGCACGATGATGAGGTCCAGCCAGCGCGCGGACAGCGATCCTCGCAGCGCAGCGGGCTCGGGAATGCCATATCGATTCGTGCGGATGGGTGGACGCAGTGGCGCGAAGGTCATGCGCCGGGCGCGATAGCTGGTGATGCGGGGCAGATACAGGCGGCAACCGCGCCGCGCGGCGAGCTGCAGCAAGGGGTCAATTGGCATCTCGCCGCCGGCCGCGACAAAGAGCGCAACGCGCTGGCCGCTCCTCAAGAGCCCAAGCGATGCGAGCCGGCGCGTCATCGCGCGGGCGAGGCGGATGCGCTCGCGCTCACTCAGAGCGCGGCGCGCCTTGCGCATGCGGCGGCGCAGATCGGCTGCTAATTCCACGGGCGGGTCTCAAGGGGAAGTGGCGCCACCCATCTGTGCCGGTGCAGACCGTTGCTCTCGAACCAGAGCAACAAGTGGGACAGGTCGCGGCACTTAAGGCTTTCCGCTCGAGGCGGACTTGCACAATGCTGCCGACATACCTGACGTCCCATGGGTTTCAAAATTAGGGTCGAGAGGTATCCCGATCCACTGTCGAACACCACAGGTGGCGCCGTGTTCAATTCTAGCGGAAGGAAGGAGCCACATTGCGACCCGAATCGCAAAAACTTGCACTACAGCTCGAGCTGCTGGCCTTTTTGCAGTGCCGTTTCGACGCGTTCACGGAGCGATCGCAGGCGCGCGCCGACGTCGTTCGCCATGTCGCCGTCCTGCTGGCGGAACTTCAGCACCTCGTTGGCAAGATTCAGCGCCGCCATGACCGCGATGCGATCGAGGCCCACCACTTTGCCGCTGTCGCGGATCTCACGCATCTTCGCATTCAGGAGTTCCGCGGAGTCGAGGAGATCCGAGCGTTCGCTGGTGGCGCAGGCGACGTGATATTCCTTTTCGAGGATGCGCACACTGACCCGGGACGATTCCGTCATGCGCCGTGCTCCATCGCTTTTAATCTGCCGATCATGGCTTCTACCCGGGCGCGCACCTGCTCGTTCTTCTGCAGGAGGTTGGCACGGTCGGAGGTCAGGGCATCCTGACGCTGGTGCAGCGCGCGGTTCTCTTCCTTGAGCTGCGTAACAATGGCGACCAGGTCGTCGATGCGTCGCTCGAGGCGCTTGAGTTCGGCTTCCACGGGTATTTTTGTCTGTGCTTCAGCCATGGGACGTCAATATAGAGCCGCCCCAGGAGCCGGTCAATCGAACGCGCGCGAGCGTCAGCGCCAGCCGTCGTGGACAGCCGCCGCACGCGCCTCCGGTCGCAATGTCGGTGCTACGATACGAACAGAGGTCAGCAGCGAGCTTCATGTTCAGCATCGGCTACGAGGAATTCGAGCGCGTCTTGTCCGATTCCGGGTCGTTCACGGCCGCGGGCGAGGCGCATGGCACCCTGTGCGGCGCGTTGTGCGCCATGGTGACCTATCGAATCGAGGATTGGGTCGGCGAATTGCTGCCGGAGAACCGCAATCCGGACGATGGGACCGATCCGTTGTTCGAACTTGTCTACACGGAGACGTACCAGTCGATCTCCGGACAGGGCATGGAGTTCGCACCACTCCTTCCGGACGACGACGCGCCGATCGCGGCTCGCGCAACGGCGCTCGGCGAGTGGTGCCAGGGGTTTCTCTATGGCCTCGGCGCGGGGAGAATCGCTTCGGCTCAGGAATTGCCGGACGATTTGCGGGAAATCGTGCGCGACCTGACGGAAGTCAGCCGCGCTTCGGCCGATGACAAGGATTCGCCCGAAACCAATGAGCAGGCTTATGCCGAGCTGATGGAGTTCGTACGCGTCAGCGCCCAACTCGTCTTCGATGAGCTCGCGCCGCTCCGTCAGGACGTGCTGTCGCGCCTGGAGGCGCTGCACTAGTGGTGCCACGCCCACCCGTCCGGCGCGACGAATTCGCCCAGCGACGCCGCCAGCTCATGCGCATGATGGGCCGCGGCGCAATTGCCATCCTGCCGGCCGCTCCGGTGCGCATGCGCAACAACGATGTGGAGTACAGCTACCGCCAGGACAGCGATTTCTTCTACCTGTCGGGCTTTTCCGAGCCGGAGGGAGTGACTGTCCTCATTCCGGGGCGCACGCAGGGCGAATACATCCTGTTCGTACGCGACCGGGATCCCACGCGCGAGACCTGGGATGGAATCCGGGCCGGTCCCGAAGGTGCCACGCGGCGCTACGGTGCGGACGACGCCTTCCCGATCACCGACATCGACGAAATTCTTCCGGGGCTCCTCGAGAATCGCAGCCGCGTGTTCTACACGATGGGCATCCACCAGGATTTCGATCAGCGGGTCGTTGGCTGGGTGAACGGTTTGCGGGCGCTCGGCGGGCAAGGCAAGCAGGCGCCGCACGAGTTCGCGGCGCTCGATCATCTGCTGCATGACATGCGGCTCTATAAGAGTCGTGCCGAACTCGAGATCATGCGCCGTTCCGCCCGGATCGCCGTCGACGCGCACCTGCGTGCAATGCGGTATTGCGAGCCCGGGCGCTGGGAGTACGAGGTGATGGCGGAGCTGCTGCACGAGTTCCACCGCAACGAAGCCGAGACGTCGTATCACCCGATCGTCGGTTCGGGCCGCAATTCCTGCGTCCTGCACTATCGCGACAACAATTGCGAATTGAAGGACGGCGAGCTGTTGCTGATCGACGCCGGCTGTGAATACCGCTACTACGCCTCGGATGTCACCCGTACGCTCCCGGTGAGCGGACGTTATTCGCCTGAACAGCGCGCCGTGTACGAGGTCGTACTCGATGCACAGCGCGCCGCGATTGCCAAGGTGCGCGCAGGCAACCATTGGAACGAGCCGCACGACGCGGCCGTGCGCGCCATCACCCAAGGTCTCCTGAAGCTCGGCCTGCTCAAGGGCAAGCTCGCGACGCTCATTCGCGAGAGCGCCTACAAGCCGTTCTTCATGCATCGCACCGGTCATTGGCTGGGCATGGATGTGCACGACGTCGGCGACTACAAGGTGGACGGCGAATGGCGCGTCCTCGAACCCGGCATGGTGACGACCGTCGAGCCCGGCATCTACATTCCCGCCGGCATGCCCAAGGTGGCGCGCAAGTGGTGGAACATCGGAGTACGCATCGAAGATGACGTCGCCGTCACGCGCGGCGCTGCGGAAGTTCTCACCGGCGGGCTGCCGACCGATCCGGATGACATTGAGCGGGCGATGTACGGTTGAAATGAAAATGGGGTCAGATTTATCTTTCGGATATTCGGGTCACCCCGGGTCGGGGAGGTCCTTTCGGGACCGCCGTAAATACGTCCCTGTAGGCTTCGAGAAAAACGTCCTGTTTTTCACGATCCCGAAAGGACCTCCCCGACCCAGGCTGCCCTGGTTGCGGTCGTTCAGTGGAAAATAAATCTGACCCCATTTTCGATGTCGTCATTGCCGGCGGCGGCATGATCGGCGCGAGCCTGGCGGTGGCGCTGGCGCCGCTCGGACTGCGTGTGGCGCTGATCGAGAGCGCGCCGGTGGGATCGGAGTCGCAACCGAGCTTCGATGAGCGCACCACGGCGCTGTCGAATGGCAGCCGCCGCATCTACGAGAGCATGGGCGTCTGGCCGGCCGTCGCGCATGAAGCGACACCGATCCGCCGCATTCATGTTTCCGATCGCGGACGCTTTGGGTTCGCGCGCATCGACGCTGCGGAACAGGGAGTGGCCGCGCTGGGGTATGTGCTTGCGAACCGCGCGCTCGGCACCGCGCTTTGGAATCGGCTGACGTCGTACCCGTCGATCGCGCTCCATTGTCCGGCGACGGTCGCCGGGCTCACCACAGGAGCCGACGAAGTCGCGGTTGAGGTCGAGGAGGGCGCTACGAGTCGCAGTCTCTCGACCCGCCTGCTGGTGGCGGCCGACGGCGCGAACTCGGCGGTGCGGCGCAATCTCGATATCGCGGCGACCACCTGGGACTACGACCAGGTCGCCGTCATCACGAATGTCCTGCCGCGCAAGTTCCACGATCACATCGCGTACGAGCGCTTCACGCCGACCGGACCGATCGCGATGCTGCCGATGAATGAAGGCCGATGCACGGTGGTCTGGACGCTCGCGCCCGATCGCGCCGCAGCGGTCACGGCGATGAACGATGCGGACTTTCTCACCGAGCTGCAGACCGCGTTTGGCACACGGCTCGGACGTCTCGAGCGGGTTGGCCGCCGACATTCGTATCCTCTCGCGCTGACTCGTGCCGATGAGCAGATCGCGGAACGCGTGGTCATCATCGGTAATGCGGCGCAGGGTCTGCACCCGATTGCGGGGCAAGGCTTCAATCTCGGCCTGCGCGACGTAGCGACGCTTGCCGAACTGATTGCGGAACATCGCGGGGACCTGGGCTCGGCCGCGATGCTCTCCCGCTACCGCGAATGGCGCGCCACCGATCGACGCGCGGTCGTTGCCTTTACGGATGGGCTGGTGCGGGTGTTCGGCAATCCGCTGACGGGCGTCAAGATCGCGCGTGACCTCGGTTTGCTGGCATTCGATCTGCTACCGCCCGCGAAAGCGGCGCTCAGCCGCCTCAGCATGGGGGTGAGCGGGCGCCTGCCGCGGCTCGCCCGCGGACTCCCGCTCGAATGAGAATGGATTTCGACATCGTCATCGTGGGCGCCGGCATGGTGGGGACGTGCGCAGCGACGCTCCTGGCGCGCTCCGGGCTCTGTCCGGCCGCCCGGATTGCTCTGATCGATGCCAAGCCACCCAGCGCGCCCGCCATGGATGCCGACATCGACCTGCGTGTCTCGGCGATCTCGCGCGCGACGGAGCGCATTCTCACCGCTTGCGACGTCTGGGACGCCGTACGGCGCGCGCGTATCCATCCGTACCAGCGCATGAGCGTGTGGGAAGCGGGCTCGGCCCCCGACGGCAGCGGCGCCGTGCACTTCGATGCGGCCGACGTGGGCGAACCCAACCTCGGCTACATCGTCGAGAATCGCTGGCTGCAATGGCAGTTGTTCGATGCCGCGGTCAGGTCGGGCATCGCAATCTTTCGCCAGTCCGTGACGACGCTCGAGTTGAGCGACGCGGATGCCGTCGTCGGACTCAGCGAGGGGCGCAAGCTTTCGGCAGCGCTCGTGGTCGCAGCCGACGGCGCCGATTCGCCGCTGCGCGGGCTCGCGGGTATCGAAACGAAGGGTTGGGGCTATGCGCAGGAGGCGCTCGTCACGCATATCGAGACCGAATTGCCGCACCGGGACACCGCCCGCCAGCGCTTTCTCGAGACGGGTCCGATCGCACTGCTGCCGCTCGCCGATGGCCGTTCGTCCATCGTCTGGTCGACGACCCCAGAGCAGGCGCAAGCGATGCGCGAGGTCGATGCGGATGACTTTGCGCGTGCCGTTGAACAGGCGACGGATCATGTCCTGGGTGCAGTGAAGGCGTCGGCGCCGCGCGCGAGTTTCCCGCTGCGCTTGCTGCACGCGAAGGACTATACGCGGCCCCGCTTCGCGCTCATCGGCGATGCGGCGCATGCGGTGCATCCGCTGGCGGGACTTGGCGTGAACCTCGGTTTCCTCGATGCGGCCGCGTTGGTCGAATGCCTGGTCGACGCGCGCGCGGCCGGCGCCGAGCTCGGCGATCTGAAAACACTGCGCCGCTATGAACGCTGGCGTAAGAGCGAAAACGTCGCCGCCATGGGAATGCTCGACGGCATCAATCGCCTGTTCGCGAATTCCAATCCCACGCTCTCTCATCTGCGCCGTTTCGGCCTCGGCGCCGTCGATCGTCTCACACCCGTCAAGAACTTCTTCATCCGCCGCGCGCTCGGCACGAGCGGCGACCTGCCGCGCGCCGCAAAACCCCGCCCGGTACCGGTGTAAAAATCCGGGGTTATCTGGCGGGCTGAGGGGGTGGATCTCCTTCGCGCTCATGGCGCAAACGCGCAGCGGAAAAAACGGGGCATTTGCCTCTGCTCCGTGCGATACCTCAGGCGCCGCGGTTCAATTGGTTGAAGCCCCGTTTTTTCCGGCGAACCTTGCGCGAGCGGGCGAACAGACGGCGATTTGTCACTGTGCCTTCAGCGGATGTAAGTCTGTTCGGCAACGCCCGCGCGGCGGCGTTTGCAATAAGCGCGATGGAGATCCACCCCCTCAGCCCACCCAGCGTTCGCTCCAAGTTCAACGGAACAGAGCGCGGTTCTTGAATTGACCGCGAGTTCGGGCGTCCTGGCGGGGAGGAGTTCTCGGCACTCATCAGAAAACGCCGCTGCGGGGCCGTTGGCGAGCCGGCAGCGCGGGGATTGAGCGGTGACTGGACGCTGTCGGCTCGCCCGGCCCCGCAAGGTTTGCGAGGAAAAAAGGGAACTCCCCCATGCGCGAGTGCGGCGCTCGATCGGTCGCATACGGAAAAGTCAGCGTTCCCTTTTTTCCTCTGCACGTTTTCTCATGAGTGCCGAGGACTTCTCCCCGCCGGATGCCCGGATAACCCCGGATTTTTACACCGGTACCGGCCGGGGTTCCGGCATCGACGACTTGCGCCGTGTCAGGTCGCGAGCGTATCGATCTTTGCGGCGCAGATGAAGTCGTTCTCGGAGAGACCCTTGATGGCGTGCGTCGAATAGCGGATGCGGCAGTAGTTGTAGCCGACCTCGAGGTCGGGGTGATGATCCTCGCGATTCGCGATATGCGCGACCGCATTCACGAAGGACATCGTGCGGTAGAAATCCTTGAACGCGAACTCGCGGCGGATCTCCGTGCTCGCTGCGTTGATCGACCAGCCGGCCTTCAATTGCTTGAGCAGACCTTGCGCCTCAGCCGCGGTGAGGGGAGGGACACCGCCCTCGCAGGGCACACATTGCCTGGAAGTAAGATCGCTCATGACGGCGCTCTCCGTGCGTAGGTTCTCGCGACGTAGTCTTCGACCAGCTGCTGAAATTCCTCGGCGATGTGCTCGCCCTTGAGCGTCACGGTCTTCTCGCCATCCACGTAGACCGGCGCCACGGGCCGTTCACCGGTGCCCGGCAGGCTGATGCCGAGGTTCGCATGCTTGCTCTCGCCGGGGCCGTTCACGACGCAGCCCATCACGGCAACAGTCATCTCCTCGACGCCGGTGTAGCGCGTACGCCATGCGGGCATCTGGTGACGGATGTGCGACTGGATCTTCTGCGCGAGCTCCTGGAAGTACGTGCTCGTGGTGCGCCCGCAGCCGGGGCAGGCGATCACCATCGGCGTGAAGGCGCGCAATCCCATCGTCTGCAGGATTTCCTGGGCAACGATGACTTCGTTCGTGCGATCGCCGTTCGGCTCGGGCGTGAGCGATACGCGGATCGTGTCGCCGATCCCTTCCTGCAGCAGCACGGACATCGCCGCGGTCGATGCCACGATGCCTTTGGATCCCATGCCTGCCTCGGTGAGACCGAGGTGGAGCGCGTAATCGCAGCGCGCGGCGAGATTGCGGTAGACGGCGATCAGATCCTGCACGCCGGAAACCTTGGCGCTGACGATGATCTTGTCGTGCGCGAGCCCGAGCTCTTCCGCACGGCGTGCGCTCGCGACACCCGAGACGACGATAGCCTCGCGCGTCACATCCGTGGCGTCTTTCGGTGCCGCCGACTTCGAATTCTCGTCCATCATCGTCGTCAGCAGGTCCTGATCGAGGCTGCCCCAGTTGACGCCGATGCGCACCGGCTTCTGGTAACGGCAGGCGACCTCGATCATCTCGGCGAACTGCGGATCGCGTTTGCTGCCGCGGCCCACGTTGCCCGGATTGATGCGGTACTTGGCGAGCGCTGCGGCGCAGTCCGGGTAGCCCTTGAGCAGCTTGTGACCGTTGAAGTGAAAGTCGCCAATGAGCGGTACGTTGACGCCCGCGCGGTCGAGGCGTTCACGGATGGATGGCACCGCCGCCGCGGCTTCCTCGGTGTTCACCGTGATCCGCACGAGCTCCGAGCCCGCGCGCGCGAGGGCTTTGACCTGCTCGGCCGTGCCTGCGGCGTCCGCGGTGTCGGTGTTCGTCATCGACTGCACCACGATCGGCGCGCCGCCGCCCACCGTGACGTGGGCAACCCGGACCGGAACCGTTTTGCGACGACAGCTGCTCATGATTCGCGGGTCGTTTACTGTTTGGACGCGATCCAGTTGTGAACGGTACGTTCGAGAACATCGAGCGGCACCGCGCCCGTCGCGAGCACCGTGTCGTGGAATTCGCGGATGTCGAACTTGTCCCCAAGCTTCGCCTTCGCCTCTTCGCGCAGGCTCAGGAATTTCAGCTGCCCGATCTTGTAGGCGAGCGCCTGGCCGGGAGTGGCGATGTAGCGATCGATCTCATTCACGATGTCGGCGTCGGTCTTCGCGGCGTTCTGGCGGAAATAATCGATCGCCTGATCGCGTGTCCAGTGCTGCGAGTGCATGCCCGTATCGACCACGAGACGGACGGCGCGCCACATTTCGTAGGTGAGCTGGCCGAACTTCGAGTAGGGATCCGTGTAGAGGCCGAGCTGATCGCCGAGGCTCTCGGAATAGAGCGCCCAGCCCTCGACATACGCGGTGTAGCCCGCGAGCTGGCGGAATTTCGGCAACTCACCCTGTTCCATCTGCAATGCGATCTGCAGGTGATGGCCGGGCACCGCTTCATGGCTCGTGAGCACTTCGATTTCGTACTTCGGCCGGACTTCAGGCCGGTAGAGATTGACGTAGTAATAGCCGGGACGCCGGCCGTCTTCCGACGGCTGGTTGTAATAGGCCGTGGTCGTGTTCGGCGCGCTCGTCATCGGGATCGGACGAACGCCGTAGGGCGTGCGTGGTAGCTTGCCGAAGAGCTTCACGAGATTCGGATCGATGCGCTTCGCCGTCGCGAGATAGGCCGTGAAGAGCTCCTCGCCCGTCTTGTAATAGAACTGCGGGTCGGTGCGCAGGAACTGCAGAAATTCCGCGAACGTTCCCTTGAAGCCGACCTGGGCGATGATCTTCTCCATCTCGCCGTGAATACGCGCGACCTCTTTCAGACCGATCTGATGAATCTGATCGGGCGTGAGATCCGTGGTCGTGTGATAGCGCGCGAGCGCCGTGTAATAGGCGACCCCGTCCGGAGTCTCGGAGATGCCAATCGAAGCACTGCAGGCCGGCAGATAGGACTTGAGGAACGCGTGGTGCAAGCGCGCGTAGGCCGGCAGCACCGAAGTGAGGATAGCGGCGCGCGCCTTGGCCGTGAGCTCGGCCTGCGCGGCCGGATCGATCGATGACGGATAGCTCCTGAAGGTCGAGAAGAACGGGCTCTTCTCCGGATCGGTGACATCCTGTTGCTCGAGTCGCGTCGTCATGCGCGTACACAGCACTTTCGGCAGCACGCGGTGCTCGCGCACGGCAAGCTTCCAGTTCTCGATGTTCTGATCGACATAGGTTCCGATAGTCGCCAGCCGCGCAATCCAGTCTTCGTAGTCCGCGGTCGTATCGAGCGGCAGCGATTCCGCGAGTTCATTCACCGTCTGCACGCCACCCTGATGGTTGTTGGCGTAGAGATAGCCCTTGAACGGCGCCAGCATGATGCGGTCGCGATACTCGTGTTCGAACAGGTCGTAATTCAGCTGCTCGGCGGCAGGCAGTGTCGCGCGTGGAATCCTGGCGAGATCCTCGAGAACGACGGCGTCGGCGGTTTCACTCTTCTTGAAGGCAGCCGGCGACTCATCCGGCCACAGGCGATTGAAGCGCTTGTCGCCGCCAAACGAGGCGTTGAGTGGATTCTCACGCAGGTCACGCTGGTACTCACGGTCGAATAGCGCGTGCATCGCGGCCGTATTCGCGGTGGCCGGGTCGGCATCCGCGGCACGGGTCGAGAGGCCCGCGAGCAACGACGCAAGTCCAAGCCACAGCAGGAAAAGAGGGCGAATACGCAGCATTCCGGATACCCGATGTTGAGGAGGCGGGGGCGGGACAATAACGCAATTGCCGGCGACGTTGGAATCGCCCATCGAGGCGGCTATCATGCGCCACCCGTCACAAGGCTCGTCCGGAGAGAGTCACCCAAAGGAGCAATCCGGCGAGGTGGCCGCCGAAGGCGCAACCCGCCCGGAAACGCTCAGGCACAGGAACGGCGAGATCTGACGGTCTCTGGAGAGCGGCTCGTTCCACCAACAAAGGAATAGAGCCCACCGAAGGGGTGCGAGCAAGAGCTCCGATCTCTCAGGTTCGAAGGACAGAGGGGCGACCGATGGCAGCATCGGCCGCCCCTTTTTCTTTGGTCACGGCCAGGCAAGCATGGGATTACGCACACCGCTCTTTCAGACGCATGTCGACCTCGGCGCCCGCATGGTCGACTTCGGCGGCTGGGACATGCCTGTCAACTACGGTTCGCAGATCGAGGAGCATCACGCGGTGCGGCGCGATGCGGGCATGTTCGACGTATCGCACATGTGCGTCATCGATCTCAAAGGCGCGCAGGTCCGGGCATTTCTCGAGCGGCTTCTGGCCAACGACGTCGCGAAACTGCGCATTCCCGGCAAGGCGCTCTACAGCTGCATGCTGCTCGAGTCGGGCGGCATCATCGACGATCTCATCGTCTACTACCTCAACGAGCAGTGGTTCCGGCTGGTCGTCAATGCCGGCACGCGCGACAAGGATCTCGCCTGGATACGCAAGCACGCGGCGCGCGACGGCGTAGAGGTGAATGAGCGCAGCGATCTCGCGATGATCGCGGTGCAGGGGCCCAATGCGCGCGCGAAGGCGGGCGCGTTGTTGTCGGCGCCCGATCGCGCCCGAGCGCTTGCCCTCGAACCCTTCTTCGGCGCTGAACTCACGCGGCTATTCGTTGGACGCACGGGTTATACCGGCGAGGACGGCTTCGAGCTCATGATCCCCGCCGTCGACGCGGCCGACTGGTGGAGCCGCCTGCGCGGCGCCGGCGTTGCCTGCTGTGGCCTCGGCGCGCGCGACACGCTGCGCCTCGAAGCAGGCATGGATCTCTATGGCAGCGATATGGACGAGAGCACGACGCCGCTCGAGTCGGGTCTCACGTGGACCGTCGCATTCGAGCGCAAGGAACGCGCGTTCGTCGGGCGCACAGCGCTCGAAGCGCAGCAGGCCGCGGGTGTTGCGCGCAAGCTGGTTGGTCTGGTGCTCGAGGAGCGCGGGGTGCTGCGCAGTCATCAGAATGTCGTCGTCGCTGGCATCGGCGAGGGCGTCACCACGAGCGGCAGCTATTCGCCGACTCTCGAGCGTTCCATCGCGCTCGCCCGCGTGCCGCGCGCCACGGGCACGCAGGTTCAGGTCGATATCCGCGGCAAATTGCTGCCCGCGCGCGTCGTACGACCGCCATTCGTGCGCAACGGCAAGAGCCTCCTTACACCCTGATTTCCCAAACCGAGAGCCCATCCATGAGCAACATTCCTTCGGACCTGAAGTTCGCCAAATCCCACGAGTGGGTGCGCGTGTCGCCCGAGGGCATCGCTGAGATCGGGATTTCCGATCACGCGCAGGGGGCGCTCGGAGATCTGGTGTTCGTCGAGGTGCCGGAGTCCGGACGGAAGGTCTCGGTGGGTGACGCCTGTGCCGTGGTCGAATCCGTCAAAGCGGCGTCCGACGTGTACGCGCCGGTCTCGGGCGAGGTGGTGGAAGGCAACCCCGCGCTCACTGAGACCCCGGAACTCATCAATCAGGATCCGTACGGGGCGGGTTGGCTGATGCGCGTGCGCATGAGCAATTCCGCGGAGCTCGATTCGCTCCTCGAGGCCAAGGCGTACGAGGAACTGCTCGCGAGCGACTCGCACTGAAGTTCTACTGCTAAGGAGTCGTTCCATGCCGTTCATACCGCACACCGAGACGGACGTCCGCACGATGCTCGACGCCATTGGCGCCCGGCGCATCGAGGATCTGTTCGACGAGATTCCCGCGGAGTTACGCGCGCGAGCGCTCACCGGCATTCCCGCGGCGCTCAACGAAATGGAAATCGGACGGCTCATGTCGGAGCGTGCCGCGCGCGATGGCCAGGCGCTCTCATTCCTCGGCGCCGGCGCATACGAGCACCACATTCCCGCCGCGGTGTGGGCTATTGTCACGCGCGGTGAAATCTACAGCGCCTACACGCCCTATCAGGCCGAAGCGAGCCAGGGTACGCTGCAGATGATCTACGAGTATCAGACGATGATGGCGAGTCTCACGGGCCTGGAGGTTTCGAACGCGTCGCTGTACGACGGCGCGTCGGCGCTGGCCGAAGCCGCATTGATGGCGGTGCGCGCGCATCGCAAGTCGCAGAGCGCCCGCATTCTCGTTCCGCGCACGGTCAATCCCACCTACACGCGGGTCGCCCGCGCGATCGCCGGCAATCAGAACCTGAAGTTCGAGGACCTGCCGTATTGCACGGAGGGCGGGCACACCATCGTCGAGTCGTTGCGCCGCTACGAGGGGCAGGACATCACCGCGCTCGTCATTCAGCAGCCGAACTTCTTCGGCACGCTGGAGGACGTCGATGAGCTGACGGATTGGGCGCATCGCAATGGCGCCTTCGTGATCGCCGTAGTCAATCCCGCAGCGCTCGGCATTCTCAAAGCGCCCGGTCAATGGGGCGAGCGCGGCGCGGACATCGCCTGCGGTGAAGGCCAGCCGCTCGGTGTGCCGCTCTCCTCGGGCGGGCCGTATTTCGGATTCATGACGACGCGCATGGAGTACGTGCGCCAGATGCCGGGCCGCATAGTCGGGCGCACCGTGGATCTGGAAGGCAAACAAGGGTTCACGCTCACGCTGCAGGCGCGCGAGCAGCACATCCGGCGCGGCAAGGCGACGTCGAACATCTGCACGAACCAGGGCCTGCTGATGATGGCGGGCACCATCCATCTCGCGATCATCGGCCCCCAGGGGCTCGCGCAGGTGGCTTCGACTTGTGTAAGTCGCACGCAGGCGCTGGTGGCGGCGCTCGGTGCGATCAAAGGTGTGCGGCCGCTGTTCTCGCGTCCGCGGTTCCACGAAGCGGTGCTGCAACTCGATCGGCCGGCAGCCGCGGTGCTCGAACAACTCGCCGCACGCAACATTCTGGGCGGGCTCGATCTGACCGAACATTACCCGGAGCTTGGCTCCGCGATCCTGGTGTGCGCCACCGAGACGAAAACGCAGGGCGATATCGAGGAGTACGCGCGGGCGCTGGGTGATGTGATGAAGAGTGTGCGGGCTGCTTGAGAGACCCCCTCACCCTAACCCTCAATCAAATCCCCTCACCCTAGCCCTCTCCCCTTGAAAGGGGAGAGGGAATAGAAGGGGAGAGGGAATAAGAGAAGTGCGATGACTGAAAAATTGATATTCGAGTATGGCAAGCCGGGGCGCGCGGCGACGGCGCAGTATCCGGGCGCTTCCGTGCCGCACGGATTGCCGGCGAAATTTCTGCGCGCGGCACCGCCGTTGTTGCCTGAAGTTTCGGAACTTCAGGCGGTGCGTCATTTCACGCGGCTGTCGCAGCTCAACTTCTCCATTGACACGCAGTTCTACCCGCTCGGGTCCTGCACGATGAAGTACAACCCGCGGGCCTGTAATCAGTACGCGATGCTGCCGGGTTTCCTCGGGCGCCACCCACTCGGCCCGGAAACTCACGGCCAGGGATTTCTTGCGTGCATGTTCGAGCTGCAGGAGATGTTGAAAGAGGTGACCGGCATGCAGGGCGTGTCCCTCACGCCGATGGCGGGCGCGCAGGGTGAATTCGCGGGCGTCGCCATGATCCGAGCCTATCACCGCGCGCGCGGCGATCTCGAGCGTACGGAAATCATCGTGCCCGACGCGGCGCATGGCACGAATCCGGCGACCGCGGCGATGTGCGGTTGCACGGTGCGGGAAATTCCCTCGACGCCGGCGGGCGACGTCGATCTCGACGCGCTGCGCGCCACGGTGGGGCCGCGCACGGCCGGCATCATGCTCACGAATCCCTCCACGCTCGGCGTCTTCGAGCGGCACATCCGCGAAGTTGAGCGCATCGTGCACGACGCGGGCGGTCTTCTTTACTACGACGGCGCGAATCTCAACGCGATCCTCGGCAAGGTGCGCCCGGGAGACATGGGCTTCGACGTCATCCACATGAACCTGCACAAGACTTTCTCCACGCCGCACGGCGGCGGCGGACCGGGCTCGGGCGCGGTCGGCGTGAGTCAACGGCTGCTGCCGTTCATGCCGATTCCACTCGTCGGCAAGGAAGGGGAGCGCTATCGCTGGCTCGCGGAGCGCGATGTGCCGCAATCGATCGGCCGCTTGTCGGGCTTCATGGGTAACGCGGGTGTGCTGCTCCGTGCCTATATCTACATGCGCATGCTCGGCCGCGAAGGCATGCCGCGAGTCGCCGAGTACGCGACCCTCAATGCCAACTACATGATGAAACGCCTCACCGATGCCGGGTTCGACGCCGCTTATCCGGGCCGGCGCGCGAGCCACGAGTTCATCATCACCTTGAAACGTCAGGCGCGAACGCTCAATGTCACGGCGATGGACTTCGCCAAACGCCTGCTCGATCACGGCATACACGCACCGACGACGTACTTCCCGTTGCTGGTGCCGGAGTGTCTGTTGATCGAGCCGACCGAGACCGAGGCCAAGGAAGACCTCGACGGCTTCATCGATGCGATGATCGCCATACAGCGCGAGGCCGAGACCGCGCCGGAGCAGCTCAAGTCCGCTCCGCACACGATGCCGGTGCGGCGGCTCGATGACCTGCGGGCGAACAAGCACCTCGATCTCACCTTCAAGCCGGCTGCCTGATGGAACGAGAGAAGCCGCAGGGACTCGACCGCCTCTTCAGAGCCTTCGGCAACTCCTTCAAGGGATTTGCGGGCGCGTTCCGCGAAGAGGCGGCCTTCCGGCAGGAACTGGCGCTTGCGGTCGTGGTCGTACCGCTTGGTCTGTGGTTTGGGCGCTCGGGCGTCGAGAAGGCGCTCCTCGTCGCGCCGATGCTCCTGGTCCTCATTGTCGAGCTCTTGAACAGCGCGATCGAGGCGGCCATCGATCGCATCGGACCCGAGCATCACCAGCTGTCGGGACTCGCCAAGGACATCGGTTCGGCGGCCGTCTTTCTCTCGGTGCTTCTGCTCGCCACGGTGTGGGCGCTCGTATTGATGGATCACTAGCGCTTGCCGCGCGTCTCCGCTAGCCTGCGACGCTGCGTTTTGTCACTCGGATCCTTCGGTCTATGAGCGCACTCATTTGCGGATCGATCGCTTACGACACGGTCATGTTGTTCCCGGGCCGCTTTCGCGATCACATCCTGCCCGACAAGATCCACATGCTGAACGTTTCGTTCCTGGTGCCGGAGATGCGGCGCAATTTCGGCGGTTGTGCCGGCAACATCGCCTTCAATCTGAAGCTCCTCGAATCCGAGGGGCTGATCATGGCGACCGTGGGTCACGACTTCGGGCCCTATCGCAAGTGGCTGCATCAGTGCGGGCTCGACCTGCGTCATGTGCGCGAGCTGATCTCGGCGTTCACGGCGCAGGCGTACATCACCACGGACGACGACAACAATCAGATCACGGCCTTTCACCCGGGCGCGATGAACTTCTCGCATCAGAACGCCGTGCCACCGAAGAGCGGCGTCACCATCGGTATCGTTGCTCCGGACGGCCGTGAAGGCATGATCCAGCACGCCGCGCAGTTCGCGGCGGCGGGCATTCCCTTCATCTTCGATCCAGGCCAGGGGATGCCGATGTTCGGCGGCCCGGAGCTCGCGGAATTCGTGCGCCAGGCCACGTGGGTCACGTTGAACGACTACGAAGCCCAGCTCCTGCAGGATCGCATCGGCGTGAAGCTCGAAGTCCTCGCGCAACAGGTGAAGGCGTTGATCGTGACGCGCGGCGGCGAGGGCTCGAGCGTCTACACCGATGGCCAGCGCATCGATATTCCTGTGGCGCCCGTGCGTGCCGTCGCGGACCCGACCGGCTGTGGCGACGCCTATCGCGCCGGGCTCCTCTTCGGACTCATGAAGTCGCACGACTGGCCGACGACGGGCCGGATCGCTTCGCTCATGGGCGCCATCAAGATCGAATCGCATGGCACTCAGAATCACCGCTTGACGCTCGCGGAGTTTCGGAGCCGTTACCATGAGAGCTTCGGCGTCGAATTGCCCTGACCACACCATCTGTCACGACCGATTGATCCGTTTGCACTGAAGTCACAAGGACCGCCGGATGCGCATGCCCATCGCGATCGCTGCAATCCTGTTGCCATTTCTGGCGGGCGCGGCCAGCGCACCGTCCGCGACGGCGAAGCCGCCCGTGCTCGCAGACGCTGCGAATTGGACCTCGACCCTCGAGCGCGTCGCGACCGGCGTGGTCGCCATTCAGATCGACGCGACGCGCGCGTTCGACACCGAGTGGAGCGCGTCCGCGCAGGCGACGGGATTTGTCGTCGATGCCAAGCGCGGCTACATCCTCACCAACCGGCATGTCGTAACGCCGGGACCGGTCACGGCCCAGGCAACTTTTCTCAATCACGAGGAAGTGCAGCTCTACCCGGTCTATCGCGACCCCGTGCATGACTTCGGTATCTACCGCTACGATCCGTCGAAGCTGCGTTTCATCCAGCCGGCGGAGCTGCCGCTCTATCCGCAGGGCGCGCAGGTCGGGCGCGAAATTCGCGTCGTCGGCAACGATGCCGGCGAACAGATTTCCATTCTCGCGGGCACGCTCGCACGCCTCGATCGTGAAGCGCCCGAGTACGGCGTCGGCAAGTACAACGACTTCAACACCTTCTACTACCAGGCGGCGTCGAGCACGTCGGGCGGCTCCTCCGGCTCGCCCGTCATCGATATCGAGGGCCGCGTGCTTGCGCTCAATGCCGGCGGCAGCAATGCCGCGGCCTCTAGTTTCTATCTGCCGCTGACGCACGTGACCCGCGCGCTTGCCCTCATCGAGGCCGGCAAGCCCGTCACTCGCGGCACCCTGGAAGTCGTCTTCAAGTACACGCCGTTCGATGAGCTGCGACGGCTCGGCTTGCGTGACGCCACCGAAGTGAGCGTGCGCAAGGCCTTCCCCAGGCAGATCGGCATGCTCGTCGTCGCCGAGACGCAGGCGGGTTCCGCGGCGGCCTCCGTGCTCGAGCCCGGCGACATTCTCGTGCGCGTCAATGGCGAGCTCCTGACGGAATTCGATCCGCTCGAAGCGACGCTCGATGAGAACGTCGGCGGCAACGTCGAGCTCGAGATCGAGCGCGGCGGCACGGTCATGAAGCAGAAGCTGAAAGTGGAGGATCTGCACGCGATCACGCCCGACGAGTACATCGAATTCGGCGACGCCGTGGTGCACAAGCTCTCCTACCAGCAGGCGCGCCACTTCAACGTGCCGATCCGTGGGGTATTCGTCGCCAATCCCGGTTATGTGTTCGGCGCTGCCGGCATTCCGCGCGGCGCCGTGCTCGTCTCGCTCGCGAATCACCAGATCGACAATCTCAACGATTTTGAAGCCGCGCTCGATGAGCTCGCCGATGGCGCCAAGGCGACCGTGCACTTTTTCACCATCGACGACGTGCAGTCGATGCAGGTGCGGGTGATTCACATGGACCGGCGCTGGTTTGCGGCGCGTCGCTGTCATCGTGACGATACGGCTGGTATCTGGCCGTGTCAGCCGCTCGCGGCGGGCCCCGCACCGCAGCCACTGCGACCCGCAAGCACGCGCTTTAGCAAGGCGGACGATCCGCGCGTGCAGAAGCTCATGCCCTCACTCGTGATGATCAACTTCGACATGCCGTATGCGATCTCGGGCGTTACGGAGCGCAACTATCACGGCACCGGACTCGTGGTCGATGCGAAGCGTGGCTGGGTGGTCACGGACCGCAATACGGTGCCAGTCGCCGTGGGCGACGTGCGGCTCACGTTTGCGGGCACGCTCGAGGTTCCGGGACGCATCGTCTACATCAGTCCACTCCATAATCTCGCGCTGATCGCCTACGACCCGTCGCTCATCGGTTCGACGCCGGTCGCAACCGCCAGGCTCGGCACGCGTCCGATGCACGATGGCGATGAAGTCTGGGCCGTCGGCCTGCGCGCCGATGAAACGGTCGCGTCGCGCCGCACCGAAATCGCATCAATCGATCCGGTGCAGTACGGGCTGTCGTTTCAGTTCCGCGATACCAATCTCGAGACGGCGAGTCTCGTCAATCCGCCCGAGGACTATGACGGTGTGCTCGCCGATCGTGATGGCGCGGTGGTCGGGCTCTGGTCGAGCTTCGCCTTTCAGTCCGGCCGCGATGTCGACCAGGAGAGCAAGGGCGTGCCGATCGATCTGGTGCGCGAGATGGTCGATCGTGTGGCGAATAGCCAGCCGCCCTACTCACTGGAAGCGGAGCTGCAGTTCCTGCCGTTGGCCACCGCGCGCAAGCTTGGGCTTCCCGATGAGCGCGTGCATCAGATCGAGGCGAACACCGACGGCCGCCGCCAGGTGCTCGTCGTCGCGCGTCTCGTCGCGGGGTCACCCGCGGCCACGCTCCTCAAGACGGGCGACCTGTTGCTCGCGATCGACGGCAAGGTCGTCACCCGTTACCGCGACGTCGAGCAGGCCGTGCAAAAGCGGCATGTCGCTGTGACGCTGTGGCGCGGGACCAGCGAAATGACGGTCGACGTGCCGACGGCAGCGCTCAGCGGCCAGGATGTCGATCGGTTCCTCATCTGGGCCGGTGCGACGCTGCAATTGCCTTATCGGGCCATCGTCGCGCAACGGGGCATCGAACCGGAAGGCGTGATGGTTTCGTACTTCTACTACGGCTCGCCCGCGTCCCGCGTGCCGCTGTTGCCGCTGCGGCGCATTGTGGAGGTCGATGGCGTGCCGACGCCCGATCTGGATGCCTTCATCAAAGCCGTGGGCAACCGGCCAGACCGCTCATCCGTGCGCCTGAAGACCATCAACTGGAATCAGGCCGTCGAAGTGCAGACGCTGAAACTCGACAAGCACTACTGGCCCACCTACGAGCTGAAGCTCACCAAGGACGGGTGGCAACGCACCGCCCTCGACTAAAACCCCCGCCCGGTGCCGGTGTCAGGATCCGGGGGTATTGGGTGGGCTGAGGGGGTAGATCTCCTTGGCCGGCGCAGCGATAACGCGCGTGGGAATATTGGGGGCGTTGGGGGGGGCGGGGTGCGACGGCGCGGGCGGCCGCGGTCGGTTGGGGGGCGGGGCGGGGTTGCTGGG